>NZ_JAUZMZ010000005.1:0-64800 GCF_036327435.1 Rhodococcus chondri
GTCGACGATCGACGCTCCGATCCGCTTGGGCGGATCGCCCTTGAAGCCGGTGGTGTACATGATGCCGGTCGCCGCCTGGATGACCGGATCGTAGGCCGGGTCGTCGGCGCGCGGACCGGTGGTGCCGAAGGCATTCACCGAGCCCACGACGAGCTTCGGATTACGTGAGACGAGCATCGCGGGGTCGAGACCGATACGCGACATGACGGACGGGCGCATGTTCTCGATCAGGATGTCCGCTTTGTCGATCATGTCCACGGCCGTTGCCAGTCCGGCCTCGGATTTCAGATCCAGGACTACGGACTTCTTGCCGTATGCGGTTTCCGTGAAGAACAAGCCGTCCCCGTCGAACGCAGGGTACGAGTGGCGTCCGTCATCGCCGGTGCCGGGCCTCTCGATTTTCAGGACGTTGGCGCCCAGCGCCGCCAGGTTCCGGCCGACCATCGGACCGCTGACGTAATTGCAGATCTCGACAACCGTGCGACCTGCCAACGCGTTTCCGATATCGATCATTGCGTTCCTCCAACTTCCGCAGCCGTGCGAGTGTCCGCAAGTTCGGTGCCGGCCACATATCCGAGAGTCATGGCGGGTCCGAGCGTCGAGCCTGCACCGGGGTAGCCCGTAGAGAGTGGATGGGCAGACACATTGCCCACTGCGAACAGGCCCGGCACGACGGAACCGTCGGTGCGTAACGCACGTCCGCGGGCATCGGTCGCAACACCACCCGCGGTGCCGAACGCGCCCGGCAAGAACTCCATGCCGTAGAACGGTCCGATCTCCACGGGCGCGAGGTTCGAGTTCGGGTAGGGGTTGGTGGCATCTCCGCTGTACTGATCGTAAGGACTGTCGCCGCGATGGAAGTCCTCGTCCACTCCTGCCTCGGCGAACTTGTTGAAACGCTCGACGGTGGCGGTGAGCGCCTGCGCCTCGAGTCCGAGCGACTCGGCGACCTCCGTGAGGCTCGCACCGGTAGTGATCCATCCGGGGAGTTCGTCGCCCGCGGCATACGTGAGGAAGCCGTACCGCTCGAGGAAGCGATGATCGAAGACGACGAACATACGCAGCGGAATGCCCTTACTGCGTGAAGCTTCCAGCGCGGATCGAATCAGGCTGTTGTAGTCCTGTGCCTCGTTCACGATGCGCTCGCCTGTGCTGTCCACGATGATGACGCCGGGAGACTGCCGCTCGGAGCGGATGTGTCGGCCCACCCGCTGCCCATCGACCTCCTGCCCCGGCACCGACACCATGGGCGCCCACCACGCCTCGTCCATGTGGTCGAGACGAACGTCGATGCGCTCGGCCATGCGGTGTCCGTCACCCGTGTTGTGGGGCGGGCTGCAGCGGATCGGAATCGGCATCGGCAGATGCTCTTCCATCATCTCGGGATTCCACTCGAAGCCACCACAGGCGAGCACTACACCGCCGGTCGCGGCGATCTGCCGGCTGTCGACCGACACTCCGCGGACAGAGCCGCCCTCGTCGACCAATTCCTGTGCCGGGGCATTCACTGCGAAGTCGACACCGGCTTCCAGGCACGCCTGGAAAATCGGGCCCACCAGTGCCGCACCGCGCGCCACGATGCCCTTCGCTGTGCGCTCTCGCAGTTCGTCCCAGGGGAAGTTCGCCCACGAACCCCACTGTTTGAACTCGATCATCGAGTACTGGAGCAGGTTCTCGTCGCGGCGGAGAATATCCTTCCACTCACCGAGCTGACGAGAATCGTACGTGGTCGGCTGCATCGCGCGACCGTAGCGCGATCCCGCGAGGCCCAGTTTGTAGTCGGGATACCCGAGGGAAGCCACCAGTTCGAGTGAGGTCCGTTCACGCAGGAACGACAGCATGTCGTTCGCGTGGTCGAGAAACGCATCGACGACCTCTCCGCCGCCGACCGTCTCGGTGAGATACGTACGTGCGCTCTCGATGTCGTCGTCGATCCCACCTTCTGTCATCCCGTCGTTGGCGGGGATCCAGATCGTGCCGGCGGACACGGCAGACGTTCCGCCGATCTGACTCGACTTCTCCAGCACGAGAACGGACTGGTCTGCGGACGCTGCAGTGAGCGCGGCGACGAGGCCGCCGGCGCCCGATCCGACCACTACGACGTCGTATCGGTCCGAGAGATCTTGCTTTCCGAGTATCTTCATGAATCTTCCCTTGCGCTCGGCGGCTCGGCCCTTGACACCTCGACGTCCGGGTGTGCGGTCTCGCAGGTGTAGGCGGCCGCTGGGGTCATTTCTTGGGGGCTGCGTCGAACATGCTCGAACGCGCGGTGATCAGCGATCGCATATTGGCGACCCCGCTCTGGTATCCGCCGCCGACCTCGAGCATCGCCGACGAGTTGCCGGCAGCGTACAGCCCTTCGATCGGCCGGCCGTCGTAGTCGAGAACTCGTCCCACCGCATCGGTATCGAGCCCGGTGGTAGGGATTCCGGTGCCGACGAGGACCGGTCGCATTGCGTAGAACGGTCCGACGGCTACCGGACCGAGGTTCGGGTGCTGGCCGGCCTGGTGGTCTCCGTAAGAGACCTGGGAGTACATCCGCTCGCCTCGGCCGAATTCGCGATCCACTCCGTCTGCGCAGTCGGCGTTGAATCGACGGACCTGGTCGGAGAAGGCATCAACGTCGACACCCATCTTTTCTGCGAGCCCTTCGATCGAGTCGGCGGAGACGACATCCCATTCCGGCGGGAAATCCGTTCCCGGGGAAATCGAGGAGAACGAGTACTCGCTTCGGAACTTGGTGTCGAACACCCACCAGCACGGCCAGTTCGCGAATGCCTGTCGCCGGCCGTCGATCGTCTTGAGCGCATGTCCGATTGCGGGATAGAACGATTCGTCACAGAAGCGCCGACCGTCACCGTTCACGAGAATCGAGTACGGGTAGGAGACGGCGCGGAAGATGCCGGTCATCGCCTGTCCGTCGTCTTTCCGACCGGGGATGGGGTACCCGAGCCGCATCGGCTTGGGTTCGCTCACGACGCGAGCGCCCAACGGCGCGGTCAGTCGGAAATGATCGCCGACGACCGAAGGGGGCGTAGCCGAGGCCACGTCGGGGATTCCCTCGAAGCCCATCATCGCCCTGGGGTCCCAGTCGTACGCCCCGGTTGCGATGAGGACGCCGAAGCGGGCCCCGAAGCTCCGCCCGTCGTCTATGCGCACGCCCGTCACACGTCCGTCTTCGGCGACGAGTTCCGACACCGAGGTCGACGTCATGATCTCCGATCGCGCTTCGATAGCACCGCGGAGGAACAGCGCCGCGAGACCTGTGCCCATGCACAGTTCGTCGTCGGCTTCACGCTGGTCGAGCAACGACCGATCCCACGTGTGGCTACGTGCGATCCCGCCGAGTTTCCACATGTCTTCGTGCGTGAGCCGATACTGGACATGCGGAGAGACCCTCAGGAGCTTCCGCCACTGGCCCAACGACGCACCCGGGTACGGGTCGACTTCGAGAAGCCGTCCTTCCCTGCGCGCATCGGGAAACTCACCGTAGTAGTAGTCCGGCAGGTCGTCGACGATCCGGAACTTGGCATCCAGGAGTTCGGTGAAGTACTCGAGTGTCGGGTTCGCGTTGTCCGCATAGAAGCGCACGTGTTCCTCGTCCGCGAAACCCATGCCGAGGCGGCGCAGATACGCCGCACCGGCTTCGGCCGAGTCCTCGATCCCCGCTGCACGCTCGAGGAACGAGCCCGCCACCCAGAGCTGACCGGCGGAATACGCAGTCACCCCACCGAGAGTGTCGGTCTTCTCGATCAGCAGAGCCGAAAGACCGCGTTCTTTGGCAGCGGTCATCGCAGCCAATCCCGCGAGGCCCCCACCGATTGCAATCACATCGAACGTCGCGTCCATCGACGCCGCCTTTCTGCTCGTGATGTCGTCCCACCAGTGGCGAGCGCAGCGGCCGAGCGAGAAAGATCGCTCCCGCGATGGGCCGGCATAGGGGGATCGAAGTACTTGTCTCGCACTGTGAATGGATGCAGTCGCGCTTCACAATCCGCATCGTGGCCAGAGTGAAGTAGCGTCACTGAATTCAGAAATCTATATTCTATTTTCTATTGGGATAAGGACCGGGCATGCCCGCCCCGAGGGAGCCGCCGGGCGGTGCGCCCGCCGGCCATCCCCAATCAGCCGCCCAAACGCAAACCGGCAGCACGCGTACCGAACACATCGGTAGCGAACACTGCACCGAGTTTTTCTGCTTCCCAACGCTTTCCGTTGTTCGACACCGTCGCAATCGGCGTCCAGCTCCGCAACCACGAAATGTTCTCACCCAGCGCCTTGATCACCTGACCGCTGACATGCCCGGCCTCCGGACTCGCCAACCACGCCACGACCGGCGACCCCAACGACGGATCCTTCGGATCGAACACGTCATCGGTACGCTGATCGGGCTCGACCGCCTCCGCGCGACCCGGCATCGTCGCCGACATCCGAGTGAGACCACCCGGACTGATCGCATTGACTGTGGCACCGATCGATGCCAGCTCCAGACTCAGCGTCTGGGTCAACCCCGCGATCGCGGCCTTCGCCGGAGCGTAATTCGTCTGACCGAAATGCCCCTGCAGCCCGGCGCCCGACGTGGTGTTGATGATTCGGCCGTACACCTTGCCGCCGGATGCCTTCGACTCCTCACGCCACTTACGTGCCACCGCACGACTGGTCAACCACGAACCCCGCACATGCACCCGCATAACCAGGTCGAAATCCTCGGCGCTCATGTTCCAGATCGCCCGGTCCCGCACGATCCCGGCATTGTTGACCACGATGTCGAGACGGCCTAGCTGCGAATACGCCCGTTCCACCAGCAGATCCACCTGCTGCTCGTCACCGACGTCACTGAAATCCGAGATCGCCCGGCCACCGCGATCCTCGATGACCTGCACCACCTCGTCGGCAACCTTGCCGGTGCCCTCGCCGCTGACCGAAGTCCCCAGATCATTGACGATCACGGTCGCGCCATGACCGGCCAACTCCAACGCATGTGCGCGACCGATACCGTGACCGGCGCCCGTAACCAGCGCGACCTTACCCTCGAGCAACTTGCCCATGAAATGTCTCCTTCTACTGGAAGATTCGCTTTTACCGATCGGTTGCTGCAACAGGACGGAAGATCGTCGCGTCGAGCTCGTAGGTCAACGACCGGAACGCAACCTCTACTGCCATCCCGACCTCCAGCTCGTCGGGTTCGCACCCTTCGATATTGGTCATCACGCGCGGACCTTCTTCGAGTTCCACGAGAGCCGCCACATACGGCAACCGTGACTTGAACGGGTGAAGGTCGTTCACATACACGGTCGAATACGTGTACAACGTGCCGCGTCCGCTGGCTTCGACTGCGGTTACGTCCTCACTCCAACAGAACGGGCAGAACGGTCGCGGGTAGTGGTGCACCTTGTCGCACTCACCGCACTTCGCGATCAGCAGCTTTCCTTGCTTGGCCGCGTCCCAGTAGGGAGCGGTCGCCTCGTCGACGGTCGGAATGTCCGCGCGCGGCTTTTCCGGTCCAGCAGTCTTCTCGGATGCGGTCTTCTCGGTCATCGTCCCTCACCAACCCACGTAGTCGGCGTCGCGCTTCTCTACGAAAGCTTGCACGCCTTCTTTGCTGTCCTGCGAATAGCCCTGAATCTCCTGCGCCATCGCTTCCGCGACGAAGGACTGCGTGCGGTCGACGTCGGGGGAATCGTTGAACAACCGCTTCGTCAGGGCGATCGCGCTGGTGGGCGCGACAGCCAACCGAAAGGTGAATTCATTGGTGGTTGAGTCCAGTTCTTCGGCCGGAACGACGCGGTTCACCAATCCCAGTTCGAGAGCGTCACGTGCCGACAACTTGTCCCCGAAGAAGACCATCTCCTTGGCACGCTGCACCCCGATGCGGCGGGGCAGCAGGTAGGCACCGCCTCCGTCGACGACAAGACCACGCTTGACGAACGACTCCGCGAAGTATGCGCCCTCGGAAGCCACTACCAGGTCCGATGCATATGCCAGATGCGCGCCTATGCCGGCAGCTGCACCCTGCACGACCGCAACGACCGGCTTGGGGCAGTCGAGGACCGACGCGATCAGACGCTGCGCACCGGTCATGATGGTGTGCATCGCTCCGGTGACCTTCTTGACCTTGGTCGCACGATCACCCGACAGCCTGACCACATCCGCACCCGCGCAGAAATGCCTGCCGTTCGCACGCAATACGACGACGCGCACGTCGGGGTCTCCCCCAGCTTCCTCGAAGAGGCGGATCAACTCGTTGCGATCATCGGGCCGCAGGGCGTTCGCGGCATCCGGCCGGTTGAGCGAAATCGTCAAGATCCCGCCCTCCAGCTGCCGAAGCACGCTCTCCGTACGCTGTGTCTGTCCGTCAATGACGTCGGTCACCGAATCCTCCTCGACCCATGGTCTGTCGTAAGCTGTTCTGTCGTCAGGGCGCCGTGTACTCGACTCGAAGATGCTTGATCCCGTTCAGGAAATTGGCGCGCAGCACATCCGGCTCACCGATGGTGTGGATATCCGGGAAGCGCTCGAAGAGCATCCGGAACGCAACGTGCATTTCCAAGCGGGCTAGGTGAGCGCCCAGGCAGAAATGCGGGCCGGGAGCGCCGAAGGCCAGGTGCGGATTCGGATCGCGGGTGATGTCGAAGTCATACGGGTTCTCGAAGACCGACTCGTCGCGATTCGCCGAGCCATACCAGAGCACCACCTTGTCGCCCTTGTTGAATTCCTGGTCGCCCAGTCGGACGCCGTCGTGGGTGACGGTGCGGCGCATGTGCACCACAGGACTGGCAATGCGGAGGATCTCCTCGATCGCCGTGGGGGCGTATCGATCGTAATCGGACAGCCACTTGTCGCGCTGTTCCGGGTATTTCGTGAGCAGATGCAGGCCGTGTGAGATGGCGTTGCGGGTAGTCTCGTTCCCGGCGCCGACCAGAAGAATAAAGAACTTCGCCATTTCCTGCGGCGTGAGATTCTCCGCGTCGTTGGCGGCGACCAGCCTCGTGATGAGATCGTCCTGCGGCTCGGCGATCCGCTCCTCGGCGAGGTCGTTCAGGATCGCGATCAGCCTCTTGCTTGCCGCTGTCATTGCCGAGGCGAGCCCTTCGGAGCTCTGATCCGGCACGTACTCCGGGTCCACCGCGCCGAGCAGGACATTGGTCGCCTCGAGGATGAACGCCTCGTGCGACCTTGGAATGCCGAGCAAATTGTCGATGATCCGCAGCGGCACCAGCGCGGCAAATTCGGAGACGAAATCACAACCATCACTCGGCATCCCGTCGAGGATCTCGGAGACGGTCGCTTCGATATCTTCGCGGATCGACGACAATGCCTTGTTTGTGAACCCACGAGACACGATCTTCCGCAATCGCGCATGCTCAGGGTTGTCCATGTCGATGAACGAACCCCGGTATTCACGAAGTTTCGCCGGCTGGTCGAAGATCTGCGTACCCTCACCCGAGCAGAAGTCCTCCGGGCGTCGCGATACTTCCAGAACATCCGCGTGCCGCGTCAACGCCCAGAACCCTCGCGTACCAACCGGAACGAACGCTCGCGGGTTTTCTCGGCGCAACGACGCGAAGAAGTCGTCACGCTCGGCGGAACGGTACTGCCACCAATCCAGGTCCATCAAGAGCGACGCCACCGACTCGGTCCCCACCATCACAACCTGCCTCGAATTTCTCGCGGACACGACCCCGTGCCGCCGCGGTTATTTCCTTGATTCTGGCAGTAATGTCACTATTACACAACAGCCATGAACAGGGTTTTTGCCGATGGTTCATGAGATACGATTCCATGAACTGGCTTACCCGTCACAATTTGGAGACCACGCATGCCGGACCACTTCCCCGCCCCCGCGCTGGTGATCAGCGAATGCCAGCGCGGCATCCTCGACCCGACGTCATCCGTATCTTCCGGGCTCGCACGCGAGGCCGCCGAGCGAAGCATCGTCAGCCGCACCGCGTCGCTCGCACGGCAGTTCCGCGATCGTGGACTACCCGTGGTGCACTGCATCATCGAGCATCGCGCCGACCAGCGCGGGATGCTTCCGAACTCGTACCTCGGCACGATGGCGCTGCGCACCCGCAGCTTGATCGCCGGCACGCCGGATGTGGAGATTCCATCCGAACTCGGACCCGAGCCTGACGACATCGTGAGCAGTCGCGCAACCGGTATAACCGCCTTCTACGGCACCGACCTCGACGCGATGCTCCGCCTCGAAGGCGTTCGCACCATCGTCCTGGCCGGCGTCTCGACCAACGTAGCGATCCCCGGCCTGGCGAGCGAGGCGGTGAACCGTGGTTATCACGTGGTGCTCGCCGAGGACTGCACTGCAGGAACGTCTCCACAGGCACACGCCGCGATGTTGGAGAACCTGATCGGGGCACTGGCCCGCATCATGCCCTCCGACGATATCGTGGCGCGCCTGCCGAAGAATCGATAGTCAGACTGCTTGCATGGAAAGGCTTTCCGCGTCGGAGACAGCATCACCGTTGATCGAGAAGCCACCGTCGACTGTAACCATCGACCCGGTTGCGAACTCGGCCTCATCGGATACCAGCCAGGTGGCAGCGTAGGCGATGTCCATCGGGTTGCCGATACGTGTCAGGCGGCCGCCCCCAGTGTGGTGGCCGGAGTCGCCTTTCGACGCGACCACACGGCCGACGAGAATGCAGTTGGCCCGGATTCCATCCGCACTGCCCTCGACCGCGAGAGATCGTGTCAGGCTGTTGACTCCGGCCTTCGCCGCGCCGTACGCCGCGAAACCCTTGAACCCGGATAGCGATTGACCGGATGAGATGTTGAGGATGGATGCCCCTTCTGCCCGGACAAGATGCGGCCACGCGTATTTTGTTGCCCAGAAAACATTTCCGGTCAGAGTTCCGGTCATGATTCGTTCCCACTCCGCAGTGTCGTACTCGTGGAGGGGCTTCATAGTGCCGGCTACCGCGTCGGTGGGGGCCGCATTGTTCACCAGGGTCGACAGTCCTCCGAACCGTGCGACGACTGCCTCGACGACCTCTCGGATGCTCGCTTCCGACGTCACATCGAGAGAGAAGAACTCGGCTTCTCCACCCGCCGCCCGGATCCTGTCGACGACCTTCTGCCCGCGCTCCACCGTACGTCCGGTGACTGCGACACGTGCGCCCTCCGCGGCGAAGTGTTCCGCCATGGATCTTCCGATGCCGCGGGTGGAACCCGTTACCAGTACGGTCTTGCCCTTCAGTCGATCACTCATAGTGTTGCCTTTCATCAAGGGATATAACAAGCTCGGACAACGCTGCATACGCAAAGCAGGCCGGGCCGCCTTCCCGCATCGCAGGAAGGCGGCCCGGCCGGAGTTCACAAGGTGCCGCGCAATCTCTCCATCGCGGTCAATCGGCGCCGAACGAGACCGAGCGAGGCAGCTACGTTTTTGCCGGCAGCATCCTGTGTCTCGAGTTCGTTCAGGCGGGCGCGTGTCGACTCGATTTCGTCGTCGAGCCGTTCCCCGGCCTCGTCCTTGGTGAGCAGGTCCTGATCGGTCCAATCGGAAGCGTCGATTTCCTTCTCGTGAGCCATTTTTCGTACCTGCTACTGTCCGTCGGTACGAGGGAAGTTGTAAAGCTTACGAGCGTTGAGTTCGACGATCTTGTGTGCATCCTCGTTCGGCACGTCCTGCAGGAGCTTTGCCGTGTACTGGCGGCTGTTGGGCCAGTTCGAATCCGAATGCGGATAATCGCACTCCCACGTGATGTTGTCGATCCCGATCCGATCGCGCCGGGCAACACCTTCGAAGTCGTCGATGAAGCATCCGTACATGTGCTCACGGAACAAATCGGACGGCCGAACGTCCTTGTTTACGTTCTGGTACCAGCGATGCTTCTCCCAGGTCAGGTCGATGCGCTCGAGCAGGTACGGCATCCAGCCGATACCCCCCTCGGACAACGCGACCTTCAGATTCGGGAACTTGTAGAACACCGGAGAGAACAGCAAATCTGCCGTCGCATCCATCGAGTTCGTACCGAACAGCGAGATCATCACTGCCATCGGGGCTTCGGGAGACGTAATCGGGGCCCTGCCCGAGGAGCCGAAGTGCATGCACAGCGGCATACCGGTCTCCTCCGCGGCGCGGAAGACCGGATCCCAATGGTCGGTGTAGAACGAGGGCAACCCCAAGCCGACAGTGTTCTCGGGGAACGTGATCGCCCTGGCGCCCTTGGCGGCGCAGCGGTAGATCTCCTTCGCCGCCTCGGCGGGATCCCACAACGGCACGATTATCAGTGGGATGAACCGGTCCGGGTGGGCTCCGGCCCACTCGTCGAGGTGGAAGTCGTTCCACGCCTTCACCGACAGCAGGGCGAGTTCTTTGTCCTTGCCTTCAAGGAAGACCGTGCCGGCGAACCGGGGAAAGGACGGGAAACACAGCGCGGCTTGTACCCCGTCGATGTCCATATCCTGTACGCGGGCGTTCACGTCATAACAACCGGGAAGCATATCCGAGTACCGAGTCGGGTCCATGCCATATTCCTGGGGCTTCTTACCTGCGACGGCGTTCAGGCCGATGTTCGGATAGATGCGGCCCTCGTACTGCCAGACCTCCGCAAGTTTCGGTGCAGCAGCCTTCTTGCCGTGGCGAGCGGCGTCGAGCAGGAGCGCCGACAGACCCTCGTCGCCATGCTCGGTGCTCATGTCTTTTTCGATGATGCGCGGACCCTCGTCGAGGAACTTCTTCGGCAAGCGGTCCGACCACACGTTCGGCGGTTCGATCAAATGATCGTCCACCGAAATCAAGTGCATATGGTCCTGAAGCGGCACAGCGACTCCTTCGAGGGTCGAGCTGGGACGTGAAAAGGATGGGCAGATCCGGAACGAATCCCACCGCGTATCTGACACGTCGTATTCTAGTGATCGTCATCACAAGCGTCAACCCTCCAGTGACTTAACCTCCTCTTCAGTGCTTACCGGGCAAGAAGCTATGAGCACTTCGCGGTCGAGACGAGAAGTTATCTGACGCTTAGTCACTTATCGGGCGGGCCCTGCCCATGACGCTGTCCGCGGCCTCGAATGCTGCTTCGATCCTGCGATGCCGCTGCCTGACCGACCCGAGGCGCTCCGGGTGGGTCACGATGTACAAATCACCGCGCTCGATGGCGTCGGCTACCGTTTTACCCACCACCTCCGCCTCGAGAAGCGACTGCGATCCGGCCTGCTGCGCGATCGGACCGCCCGGTCCGCCGGGCCGGTTTCGTTCACTGGCGCCAATACGCGACCGGACTTGCCCCGGAACGACAACCCCCACCCCGACGTGAGATCCGCGGGCTGCGAGTTCCTCGTCGAGCGCCTCGGTCAAACCCACCACCGCGAACTTCGTCGCCGCGTACGCAGTCAGACGAGGCGCGGCGCGGAGTCCGGCCATCGACGCAGTGTTGACGACGAATCCTGCACGTGACGTGCGCTCGATGATCGGCAGGAACGTCCGTACGCCGTTCACCACGCCCCACAGATTGACGTCCACCAGCCAATGAAAATCCTCGTCGATCAACTCCTCGAACGGGGCCACTCGGGCGACCCCGGCGTTGTTGATTATCACGTCGATCCGGCCGTGCCGAGTGAGAGTCTCCTCGGCCAGTCGTTCGACATCCTCACACCGGCTCACATCAGCCCGGATGCCCAGGACACCAAGGTCGGCTGCCGCATCCAAGAGCGCCGACTGCTCGACGTCGGAGATGACGACGGTCGTCCCGCGGTCACGCAGCGCACGAGCCACGGCAAGTCCGATTCCCGACGCACCTCCCGTCACGACACAGACGGCGCCTGCCAGTCACCGATTCCTCGTGCCATTTGCATTCCCTTCGGATTGTCATTGCCGGACTGTTGCTTCAGGCCCGGTCGGACTTGCTCTCGGCGCGGGCGTCGAGCCCGCCGAGCACGAACCGACCCGTCCACTCGACTTCCGAACGGGTCGGGGCCGTCCCGTTCCACAGGTGACGGCGCATGGCGCCCAGAACGAGATCTGCGATGCAGTCACCGTCGAGCCTGGGATCGGCCCCCAGTTTCGCCAAGGGTTCCGAGAGCAGCTCGCGGAGGGGGTAGAGCAGCTCGTCCGGCGTATTGCCCGAGCCCGAATCGCCGGACTTCTTGAGGGGTTCGAGCACCGCCCGGCTCGTCTGCGCGGCTTCGGTGGCGGTGACCTGGCGCAGCACGCCACGCGTCCACACGAGAATCTGTTCGCGGGGGTCCTTCGCCCGCGACATGCGTTCGCGCAGGTAATTCGTGACCCGCAGCGTTCCCTGCTCCAGCACTGCGAGCAGGAGATCATCTTTACTCGGGAACGAGCGGTACAACGTCTGATTCGAAATACCCGCTGCCGCCACGATCTCCGAGACGGAAGGGATTGCGGGTGCGGACTTCTCGATGAGTTCGAGTGTTACCGCAAGGATCCGCTGGATCTCGTCCTCCGCGGACTTCCGTTGCCGTGCCGTCCGACGCTCGGCCGCCTGCGCGACTCTACGGGAGACTGCCGATGACTGTAATTCTGATGTATCTTTCTTCACAGTGGGTAATCCGATTCTGATCCGAGGATATTTATGACTCCCAGTATGAAGGACGACGCCCAACACATGGCGTCGGATCCGCAGTCGCCCTTCGATCTGTTCAGCCTCACCGGCAAGGTCGCACTCATCACCGGTGGCAGTCGCGGGATGGGCAAGGAAATGGCACTCGCCTTCGCGCGGGCCGGCGCCGACGTCGTCGTCGCCAGCCGCAAACTCGAGAACTGCGAAGCCGTGGCCGCCGAGATCGAACAGACCACCGGCCGCAACGCCCTGGCCTACGGATGTCACATGGGCCGATGGGATGAGATCGAAGGCCTGGTCGACGCCGCATACGAGCGGTTCGGGCGCATCGACATCCTCGTCAACAATGCCGGCATGTCACCGGTCTACGACGACGTCACCGACGTGACCGAGAAGATGTACGACAGCGTCCTGAATCTGAACCTCAAAGGCCCGTTCCGGCTCACCCAGCTGGTCGGAACGCGAATGAAAGCGCAAGGTTCCGGCTCGGTCATCAACGTCAGCAGCACCGGTTCGCTGCGACCGATGGGGTCGATCATCCCTTACGCCGCCGCAAAGAACGGCCTCAATGCGATGACCGAGGGCTTCGCCCAGCTCCTGGGGCCCGAAGTCCGGGTCAACACCCTCATGCCGGGGCAGTACCTCACCGATATCGCCGCGGCATGGGACATGGACCACACCAACCGGATGTCCGAGCGCCTGCACCTCAAGCGCATCGGAAATCCACACGAAATTGTCGGCGCAGCACTGTTTCTCGCAAGCGCCGCATCGAGTTACACCACCGGCGCCATCGTCCGCTCGGACGGCGGCATCCCGTGACCGACCGCGACAGGTCACTTCTCGACGAACTTGCCATCCGCAAGCTGACCGACGCCTACAGCCACGCCGTCATGCGGGGCGACGGATCTGCAGCCGCGGCATGTTATTCCGAGAACGGAATCCTCTCCGCATACAACGCGCCGGATGTCGTCGGACGAGACAGGATCGGGTCGATCCTCGACAGTACGCTGGCCCCGCTGAAATTCATGATTCTCACGTGCACGAACGGCATCGTCGAGGTCGCGGGCGACACCGCCGTGGCAAGTTGGTCCGTGTCTGAATGGCTGGCAGTCGACGACGGAGACAAGCTCAACTGCAACTTCGGTGTGTACGAGGACACCCTCGTCCGGTTGGACGAAGGGTGGCGGTTCACGCGCCGTCGGTTCCAGGTGTTCGGCCGGGGGCAGGTGCCGTTCTCCGGCAAGTTCTCTCCCCGCCCCAATCTCGAACACGACTACACGGTGCCCCGTTTCCTGGATCCGGCGTAATCGCCCCGCACTTCACGATCCGGCAGACCGTACACATCGACGGAAGGACGGACTTCCGATGAGAAGATTCGACGCCAAGGTCGCCTTCGTCACCGGCGGCGCACAGGGCTTCGGCGCAGCATTCTGCCGATCGCTCGCGGCCGAAGGCGCGGCGGTGGTGGTCGCAGACATCGATGGAACCCGCGCCGAGAATACAGCCGAGGAACTGAAAGAAGCCGGCTTCGAAGCACTGGCGGTCCATTGCGATGTGGCCGACGAGAAAACCGTTGCGCGTGCCGTGGCACGAGCAACGGAAGCGTTCGGTGGGATCGACATTCTCATCAACAACGCCGGTCTGCACCTGACCCGCTACAGCCGGCCCTTCTCGACAATGAGCCGCGAGGACGTACGAGCTCTGTTCGACGTCAACGTGTTCGGCATCGTCAACACCTCGATCGCATGCCTCGAAGCCATGCGGTCGAGGGGGGGCGGCACGGTCGTCAATATTTCGTCGATGGCAGCATACAACCCGATTACCGCGTACGGCGTGTCTAAGCTGACAGTTCGTGCCCTCACGATCGCGCTGGCCCACGACTTCGCCTCCGCGGGTATCCGATGCAATGCTATCGCCCCTGGCCTGATCGGGACGGACAGCGCTCTGGCCGATCTCCCTCAGCCATTTGTCGACTCCATCGTCGAAGACCGGCAGCTCGTGCATCGTCTCGGCCGGACCGAGGACATCGTCGCCATGATGCTCTACCTGTGCTCGGACGAGTCATCGTTCGTCACCGGCGAGACCTTCAAGGTAAGCGGAGGCACACCGCTGTGGATCTAGTCGGAGTCGTAAATCCGGTTCAGGTCTGGGAATCCCGTTTACCGGACGGCGCCGGGTAGTGCTCGACGCACTCGAGCACTACCCGGGCCAGCGCGGCAGGTTCGCTGATCATCACGTCGTGGCAGCTTTCGATCTCCACGACTTCGGAGACACCACCGAGATTGTCGATGTGCTGGCGTTGTTGTGCCGGCGGCATCGCACGATCGTGTCCGGTGAGCACCCACACCCGAGGGACTCCCTGCGGCATCGCGCTTCTGTCGACGCGTTCCGTAGCGAGCCGTGAGCTTTCCGCACACAACTCCGACAGCGTGAATTCGGTTTGCTCGTCGGTCATCCCGTTGCAGAATAGTTCTGTTGCCATTTCGCGGGGAAAGGGTTCGGTCACCCTGGACGTCACCCGCTCCCCTACCTGGCCCTGCAAGCTGCCCTGAAGATTCTCGAGGATCGACCATCGGTTCGGTGGAACGGCGGCGGCAATGAAGACCATGCTGCGCACCCGTTCGGATCCGAGTTCGGCCGCTACACCGGGAATTGTGACACCGCCCATCGAATGGGCAACCAAGACAACGTCGTCGAACTCCGCTTCGTGAATGTCCTCGAGAACAGACGCGACGCATTCGGCAATGCCCACTTCGGCGAGATCCGCAGGGTTGGTCGCACGGCCCGGCAGGTCGACCGCCAGCACAGGTAGATCCGGCTGCAGCATCTTCAGTTCATCCACTGTCCGCGACCAGCAACGGCCGGTGTGTTGTCCACCGTGCACCAGCACGATTCCTGTGCTCATACGTATCCTTCTGTCCCAAAACGCTTCACACGGATTACCATGTACGACACTGCCGTCAGATTAGGCGGAACGCGCAGCAATCGTCAATGCTCCGAATACTGCTGCCGCACACGGTGAGTAATTGGGCGATCGATCTCGGACGGGTCGAATTTCAGTACAGGTTCCGAATCGTCCAACACGTCGAGAATATGTGTCCACCGATGCGTACCGATGAAGGTGGCGCACATCTGTCCCAGTTCGACGATTTCAGCTGTTGTGAACACTTCGGCCAACTCGAGCAGGTCGTGATCACCGATCGCATGATGATCGCGGTTGAACGCATCCAAGAACTTCAGAGCGCGTCTCTCCCGTTCGGAGTATCCCGCAGACTCCAGCGGCCCGGCCATACAGGTAACGTCTTCATCGGAGATCGACGCATTCTTGCGGGACGCCGAGCACGCTCCGCACCCGTTGATCTGTGCGCTTCGGATACGCAGGAGTTCCTCCAAGCGCACATCGAGTAGCCCCTGCCGGAAGGTCAGCCGGTAGCGCTCATCGCTCGCCACCGCGTATGTCTTTGCATAAGCGTAGATCCGCAGCGGAACATCCGTCGTGTAGCGGCCCGCTTCGAGACCGGAAGCATATCGACTGCGCAGATCCGGATCGAGCTCGTCGAACGGAATCGGTTCGATCCTCGGCATTGGGCCTCCTCCAGTCTCATTCTTCCACTGTGGTTCAACCTTTGGGGCGGCGTCGTCCGCCGGGACGATGCTGATTCGGATCGACGTCACACCAATCCGAGCTTGCGTTTCGCGGCCTCTACCTTGTCGAGCAGGAACTCGGTGGGCCACGCGCCGTCCGTACCCTGTTGTCCCTTGAGCACACCACGGGCCACCTGTCGCAGGTGCACTTCAGTCGGACCATCGACGAGTCCCATAGCCGGCGCGGTAACCCACATCTTGTGCAGCGGTGTAGCGCGGGTGACGCCGAGTGCTCCGTGAACCTGAATCGACCGTTGGACGATGTCGTGCAACACCTTCGGTGTCAGGAACTTGATCGCACTGATGTCGGTGCGGCACTGCGAGTAGTCCTTGGTCTTGTCGATCAGCCAGGCTGTCTGCAGGACGAACAGGCGGAACTGCTTCAGCTGGGCGTAGGACTCCGCGATGTAGGTCTGCACGGTTTCGCGATCGGCCAGCGGTTTGCCGCGAGTCGTGCGGCTCAGCGCGCGTTCGCACATCATGTCGAGAGCTCGCTGGGCCAGGCCGACGGTGCGCATGGCGTGGTGCACACGTCCGCCTCCGAGGCGCACCTGTGCGACCTCGAAGGCACGACCCTCGTCACCGAGCAACGCGGTGGACGGCACGCGCACGTCGGCATAGTCGATGAGCGCCTCCGACCCCTCTTCTTCCGGTTCGTGGATCAGCGCGAAGTTCCGCTCGATGGTCAGACCCGGTGTATCGGTGGGTACGAGGAACATCGACATACCCTTGTGCGGGCCGGCTTCCTTGTCGGTGTAGGCCATCACGATGCAGAAAGTGGCGTAGCGGGCGTTCGACGAGAAGAACTTCCGTCCGTTGATGACCCATTCGTCGCCGTCACGGACCGCGGTGGTCTGGAAGCCGGCCACGTCCGCGCCACCCTGGGGCTCTGTCATCGAGTAGCAGGAGAAGATCTCACCGTCGAGCAGCGGTTGAAGATACTGCGCCTTCTGCTCTTCCGTACCGAAATGCGCGATGATCTCGGCGTTGCCCGTGTCGGGTGCCTGTGTTCCGAAGATTGTCGGTGCCCATGTGGAGCGACCCAGAATTTCGTTCAGCAGCGCAAGCTTCAGCTGCCCGTATCCCTGACCGCCGAGCGCCGGTTCGAGGTGACAGGCCCACAGTCCCTGCTCGCGTACGCGCTGCTTGAGCGGGTCGACGATCCTGCGGTGCTCGTCGTCGAGCGGTTTGTAGTTGTCGTACGGCCAGACGAGGTCGAGCGGCTCGACCTCGTCACGAACGAATTGAGCAACCCAGTCCAGCTTCTGCTGAAACTCGGGGTCGGTGTCGAAATCCCACGCCATGACGGCTCCTAGAGGTTGAAAGTATGGATGGACGGTCAGCGCAGGGTGACCTGCCGGGACAGCGACGCCGCAAACTCCATGAGTTCGAGCACGATGGGGCCGAATCGGGCGACCCGGTCGTCGGCTTCACCCTTTGCGTGGCGAGCCACGCTCGCTTCGAGGACGAGCGCGAGCTTGAACCGCGCCAGGATCACGTAGTAGTCCACATCGGAGACATCGAGACCGCTGACGGTGGCGTAGTGCTCGAGCATCGTGTCACGGGAGGGCATGCCCTCGTAGTTGAGGTAGCGGGCGTGCTTCATCGCGTCGCCCTCGGGCCCCCAGGAGACGAGAACCCAGCCGAGGTCGAGCAGCGGGTCGCCGATCGTGGCCATCTCCCAGTCGATGATCGCTGCCAGCTTTGCGGGCTTCCCGTGGCGGAACATCACGTTGGCGAACTGGTAATCGCCGTGCATGATTCCGGGGCGGAAGCTGGTCGGCTGGTTTTTGCGCAGCCATGCGGCGGTCTCTTCGAGGCCGGGAATTTCGCGGAACTTGAATCCCGACAGGTGTGACAGCCAACGATCGACCTGGCGATCGAGGAAGCCCTCGGGCTTGCCGAAGTCTTCGAGGCCCTGTGCCTTCCAGTCGACCCGAGCCATTCGGGCAGCGCCGTCGACCAGTTCGAGGCCGAGCTGGCCCTTTGCTTCGAGATCGGTGTCGAAGGGCGGGGCCCAGCCGCCGCCCATGGGGCTCCACCCATCGACGAGATCCATCATGTAGAACGGGGTGCCGATCACCGAAGTATCGGCGGTCGCCCCGCGGAGTGCGGCATGGGGAACATCGGTGCCCGCCAGTGCCTTCAGAAGCCGAGCTTCGCGCATGAGTACCTTGGCGCGACCCTCGACTGCGTAGCCGGGGGGTCGACGCAGTGCCATCTTTTCGCCGCCGCGGACGACCTCGAACAGTTCGTTCTGCGATCCGCCGGACAGCGTGCGGGCCTGTGCGAGCTCCCCGTGCCCAGGCAGACCTTCCCGGTCCATCCAGCGGCTGAGTGCCTCGACGTCGAGGGAAGTGGGCGCCAGCGCGCCCCCTGAAGTGGTGTGCGTGTCCTGGGTCATATCGAGTAATCTAATTACTCAAATGACGAAACACAATTACTAGCGAGTTTTGGATGCCGAATGCGCAGGTCGGAGCGCACGGACAGGTACGCACCGGAACCAAGGAGGCAGATAGTGAGTACGCGAATGAGCCCGATGATGCGTGCCGCACGGATCCACGAGCTCGGCAGCCCCGATGCCGTCACGATCGACACAGTCGCGAGACCGTCGCCGGCCGCACACGAACTGCTCGTGTCGGTCGAGGCCGCGGCCGTCAACTTTCCCGACACCCTCATGATCGCCGGGCGGTATCAGACGACGACACCGTTGCCATTCGTACCCGGGCACGAGTGCGCAGGGGTCGTCACCGCCGTCGGTGCCGACGTAACCGGATTCTTCCCGGGTGACCGAGTCGCCGCACTCGCACCGGGTGCCTTTGCGGAATACGTCGTTGTACCGGAATCGTCCGCAATTCCGGTCCCAGCCGGGGTAACCTCCGCCGAAGCGGCGGCCACATGGGTCTGCCACCTCACCGCATACCATGCCTTACGGTCGATCGCTCAGGTCCGATCCGGCGACCTGGTCCTCGTTCTCGGAGCGGGCGGGGGCATCGGTCTTGCCGCAGTCGAACTTGCGGTTGCCCTCGGTGCCACCGTAATCGCGGCCGCATCTACCATCGACAAGCTGGACGCCGCCCGTGCCCGCGGAGCTCGGTATGTTGTGGACTACGCCGGAGGTGATGTGAGGGAAGGCATCCGCGCGGCCGTGGGCCCGGGAGCGCTCCAGGTGGTGGTCGACCCGGTTGGCGGCCCGTGGGCAGAACCCGCACTCCGCGAACTCGCCTGGGGCGGCACGTACGTCACGCTCGGATATGCGAGCGGCGAGATTCCCTCCATTCCACTGAATCTCGTGCTCCTCAAAGGTGCGGTGATCAAAGGCCTCGAAATCAGAACTTTCGCCCAGCACGATCCCGAAAGCGCCGCCCGGGACCGCGCCGAGTTCACCGAACTCTGGAGCGCAGGCCGGATCCGGCCCCACATCCATGCTCGATACCCGTTGGACGACACCGCCGCGGCAATGACCGCGGTCGCAAGCCGGCAGTCGGTCGGGAAGACCGTCATCGAAGTCATCTCGTCGGAACCGCGCCGAGCCGAAGAGGATTCCTAAACAATACGCTCCTGCAATGATTTTCGTTGACCTTGCGAGATCGATCATGGTAAGCATCACGAATCCGTGCACAGCGTCTCGGCATCAGCCGAGGTTCACGAGGAACCGATGACGCGTCAGCACACCACATCCAGGAGGACAATCATGCGCGGCGGACCTTTGATCAAGCATCTCGACGACGTGCCTTGGTTCGAAGCCATGCGACTCCGTTTCGACGACGGCCACACTGCATCGATCTGGGAGAAGTGGATCGAGTACACACCCAGATACTTGGTGTTCTACAACGTTTGGGAACCCGGAGCGCTCGCGCCGTACCATGGGCATCATGGGGATCATACGATCTTCGTCTTGAAGGGCGAACTGATCGACGGCGACGGAAATCGCCACGGCGCCGGCACCCACATGATGCTGGACTGGGGCGACATGTTTGGGCCATGGGAGGCAGGTGCCGAGGGCGCTGTTCTCTACTGCGTCATCATGGGCACCGGCAAGTTCTTCGGAGGCGACCTCGAAGGCTGGCACAAGCTCCTGGCGGAGAAAGGGGCTGTCAGCGAGGACCTCCCCCGCCCTCCCACCCCACCGTTCGCGGACAGTGGCATCAGCGATCCTGCATTGAAACTGGGACGGGCCGAAAGGTAGCTCGGTCGCCGACGGCCGCAATCCGGGCAAAGTGTCGATGTGATCTACATGTACGAGCAGACCAGCTAGGAGTAAATGATGCGATTCGAAGGCAAGGTAGCGATCGTCACGGGCGCGGGCAGCGGCATCGGCGAGGCCTGTGCACAGACGCTCGCCGCCCAGGGAGCAGCGGTGGTGATCGCGGACGTCTCCGAACCGGGCGGCAATCGAGTAGCCGACGGGATCACAAGAGCAGGAGGCCGGGCGGTCTTCTGCCGCACAGACGTATCCGATGAATCCGATGTCGCAAACCTGGTCCGCACCGCGATCGACTCGTTCGGCGGGCTGCACCTCGCCGTCAACAATGCCGGACTCTCGCATCCGCAGGCACGACTGCACGAGATCGCCCCCGCGGATTTCGATACAGCGGCGAATGTCACCCTGCGAGGTACTTTTCTCTGCATGCGCGCCGAACTCGGGCACTTTGTCGAACACGGAACAGGCGCAATCGTCAACGTCAGTTCCTGCGCCGGACTGAAATCGGCAACCCGGATGGCCGGCTATTCCGCATCGAAGCACGGAGTCATTGGACTGACGCGCACTGCTGCAATCGACTACGCGAGCGAGGGAATACGGATAAATTCCGTCGCGCCTGCCACGATCGCAACACCCAAGATCCTGTCGTACCCCACCGAATTGCAGGCACAGTGGGCCTCGCTCATCCCCATGGGACGGATGGGTACGCCCCGAGAAGTCGCCGATCTCGTGACATTCCTGCTGTCGGACGAGGCTTCGTTCATCACCGGAAGCACCTACGAACTGGACGGTGGAATGATGCAGGCTCTGCCCGCGTAACACGACACCGGACGCACAGTGCCCACCCGGAGGAGAGGGCGGGCACTGTCCCATCAGGGTGGACGGTCAGCTGCTACGCAGGCGATCCGTCCACACGTCGGGCGGTTCGATCAGGTGATCGTCGACCGAGATCACGCGCATACGGTCTCCGACCGCTGTTCACGACGTCACGCCGGCGTACCGGACGTCGAAGACACTCGTGAAATCGGCGTGGCCGAGTGAGTCCATCCCGACTGTGTCGGACGTGTAGGCGATCATCGTCGGTGAACCGCACAGAAAGACGCTGTACGCCTCCTCCGCAGCCGTTCCCGACGCGGTCTCGTACAGCGCGGTACGTTCGTCATCCGACAACGACGGATCCAACGACCGCACCACCGTGTCGGCGAAATCCAGCGACGGCGGGGTCGGGAATCGGAAGTCCGCCAAATAGTTCGTCAGGAGAGTCTGGCCGGGAGTCGGCGCCGACAGAAAAATGTTCAGCAGTCCGTAGCGCCCGGTCCGGAAGGTTGCCTGCGCGTCCACGGCCGGGATCGGAACCAGCTGCACGTCCACTCCGACGTCACGCAGCTGAGCCTGCACGGCCGTCGCCATCTCCTGTTGCGGCGAGGCACCGGCCACGTAGATGATGCGGATCGGCAGGTTGTCGGGTGCCCCCGATTCCTCGAGCAGTTGCCGGGCGCGATCCGGGTCGTGCGGATACAGGTCCGCCGCGCCGGCGTCGTGGCCGTCGAGACCCGCCGGAAGCGGTTGGGTGAGCGGTGGGCACCTGCCGTTCAGCAGGGCACTGTTGATTGACTCACGATCGATCGCATAGTTCAACGCCTGACGCACCCTCTTGTCTTCGAGACCCGGGGTACCGATGTCGAGATACAGCACATACGACTGGACGATCGGGTACTCGTGCAATTCGAATCCCGGTTGCGTAACCACCGACTGCAACTCGTCGTACTGATCCGGATCGACCTTGATCGCATCGACCTGCCCGGACCGGAAAGCATTGAGCCGCGAGTTGTCGTCGGGTAGACCGATCAATTCCAACCGAGCAGGCTTCTGGGCCTCCGGGTCCCAATACCCTTCGTGTCTCACGTAGGTGATCCGGTCACCAGGCCGCACCTGATCGAATACGTATGGACCCGAGCCCGCGCTCTCCTGCGAGATATCGAGGCCGTTCGCCATTGCGTCCATATCGACAATCGCCGACTCCGTGGTCGCCAGGACCGACAGAAGGTCCAGCGCAGGACGGTTCGTCGTGATTCTCACGGTAGATTCGTCGACTACCTGCACGGACGCCACCATCTCGAAGCGGCCGGAAACCCTCGACTGCTGGGGATCTCTCGCTCGTTCCAGGCTCGCGACTACTGCATCTGCATCGACCGGGTTACCGGAGTGGAAGACCGCGTCGTCCCTGAGCCGGAAATCCACCGACCGGCCGTCTTCCGCAAATGTCCATTCCTCCGCCAGCATCGGCACGATCTCCGGACCTGAAACCACTTGGGTGAGGCGGTCGTAGACGGGCGAAAGGAAGGGATAGTCGACCGTGTAGTTGCCCGATTGGTGCGGATCCAGATTGTTGGGCACGACGTTCCCCGCCACGCGGAGAATTCCCTCACGGTTCACGTCTTGAGAACGATTTTCCTGCTGGCTAGATGCACCACACGCGGTCAGCAACAGCATTGCAGCGATCAGCGTGGCGAACACAAAAACACCAGGCGCTTCGGCGCCGGGTCGAAACTTACGGGCGAACAGCAGCATAGGCCTGGACCTCCGAGTCGGGAACAGATTTCGACCAAGCGGTTGTCCGTCCGCGCATGCGCGGACGGACAACCCTCGCCTGTCGGTCAGGAAGTGATACCCATATAGCGGGTGTCGACAATGCCGACAAAGTCTGCCTGGGCACCTTCGTCCGCTCCGACGACCTTGTCCGTGAACGCCACCTGGGTCGGGATACCGCAGATGAACAGATCGTAGGCTTCCTCGGAAGCGATCGTGGATGCCGTGGTGTACAGCTCGGTCCGCTCCGCGTCACCGATGCTCGGATCGAACGACTTGTCGACCGTATCCTGAAACTCTTGCGAAGCGGGTGTCGGGAAGCGAACTTTCGTCAGATAATTGGTGAGCAGCGTCTGAGCCGGGGTCGGGTAGGCCAGCCGCGGATTGATCAGTGCGTAGCCGCCCTCACCCATACGAATCTGGGCCTCCTCATTCGGCAGCGGAATGATCTCGACCTTCACACCGACCTCCGCGAGTTGTGCCTGGATCGCCGTGGCCATCTCTTGCTGCGGCGACAGGCCTGCCACCGTGATCAACCGAAGGGTGATGTTGTCTGCACCGGCCTCATCGAGCAGCCGGCGAGCCTCCTCCGGGTCGAACGTGTATGCATCCTGGAGAGACTCGTTGTGACCATCGACGCCTTCCGGAATCGGCTGATAGACAGCCTGACACTGGTCCTGCAAGAGGGCCGAGTTGATGCCTTCACGGTCGATTGCAAAGTTCAGCGCCCGGCGAACTTTCGGATCCTGCAGTTCCGGCTGGCCGATGTCGATCTGTACCGCGTAGAACTGGGCCACCGGGTAAGTGTGCATGTCGTACCGCGGTTGTGAGAGGAGCGGTTGAAGGTCGTCGGTCTGGCCCGCCTTGGCGAGCATCACATCGATCTGACCACTCCGGAACGCATTCAGACGGGCGTTGTCGTCTTTTATCCCCATGATTTCCAGCCTCGCAGTCTTCTGCGCTTCCGGATCCCAATACCCGTCGTAACGCTTGTAGACGATGCGGTCACCGCGCCGGATCTGTTCCGGGACATACGGGCCCGAACCCGCCATCTCGACCGACAGGTCGGCCTTGTTGTCCAATGCGACTGGATTGATGATCGCGGCCGTGGTGCTGGCCAGAACTGCGGGCAGATCGACTGCGGGGCGATTGGCCACCACCCGGACGGTGCGATCATCGATCTCTTGAACATCGGTCACCATCGCCAACGACGGTGCAGACCTGGCCTGCTGCGGATCACGGGCCCGGTTCAGGCTCTTGACCACCGCAGCAGCATTCACCGGAGTGCCATCATGGAACGTCGCATCGGTGCGCAGAGCGAAGTCGACGGAAGTGCCGTCCTCCGAGTACTCCCACGACTCCGCCAACATCGGCGCGACTTCGGGGCCGGAGACAATCACCGTCAATCGGTCGTACACGGGCGCCAGATAGTTGAAATCAACCTGGTAGTTGCTTGATTGATGGGGGTCCAGATTCGCGGGTGCCACCGTCCACGCCATCCGCAGAGTTGCGTTGCGGTCGATCTCGCCGGCCGAGGTGTCCGAACCGGCCGCACCACTTCCCCCACACGCGGTAACGACCACAGCCAAGGCCAGCGCTCCTGCAATAGCTATCGCCCTGACAGACAACCCATTTCGGATTCTCATTCCACACGTCTCTCTCTCGGTGAACTGGGTGATGTCGAGAAGCGCTATCCCAGGATGCAGAGTCCCAGCTCCACTGAAGGACTCCGATCGACCGCGCTGCAACAACAGTAGTGATCGCAATCACATGACGCAATAGCAGTAATGCAATTACTCCAAGCGGGGCGCATTCCGGCGCGAATGCTTGCCGCGCGTCCGCTCTCGCGATTCGACAACCCGTAGATCCCGATGCACCCATGTGATGCGGAGATCTCTTGGCAGAAACGGGTACCGGGCCGCGCCTGTACGCAGCCCGGTACCCGTCAGTTCTCAGTCAGGCAGTGAATAGTTCTCGGTCAGGAAGTGATTCCCATGTAGCGGGGATCGACGATGCCGACGAAGTCGGCCTGGCCGCCTTTATCCGCGCCAAGTACCTTGCTGGAGAAGGCAACCTGGGTCGGAACGCCACACACGAACAGGTCGTAGGCCTCCTCGGAAGCGATCGTGGAGGCCTTCGAATACAGCTCGGTCCGCTCCGCGTCACCGATGTTCGGATCGAACGACCTGTTGACCGCATCCTGGAACTCTTGTGACGGCGGCGTCGGGAAACGCAGTTTCGTCAGGTAGTTCGTCTGCAGCGTCTGAGCCGGCGTCGGGTATGCCAACCGGGGGTTGAGCAGCGCGTAGCCGCCCTCACCCATACGGACCTGAGCGTCGGCAGTCGGCAGAGGGACAATCTCGACCTTCACACCGACCTCGGCGAGCTGTGCCTGGATCGCCGTAGCCATCTCCTGCTGCGGCGACACACCCGCCACCGTGATCAACCGGAGGGTGACGTTGTCCGCGCCGGCCTCCTCGAGCAGCTGACGCGCCTTCGCCGGATCGTAAGAGTATGCATCCTGCAAGGACTCGTTGTGACCATCGACGCCCTCGGGAATGGGCTGAGACACCGGCCGACACTGGTCCTGCAACAGGGCCGAGTTGATACCGTCACGATCGATCGCGAAGTTCAACGCTTGGCGAACCCTGGGATCCTGCAGTGCCGGCTGCCCGATATCGATCTGGACCGCATAGAACTGGGCGACCGGATAGGTGTGCATGTCGTACTGCGACTGCGAGAGCAACGGCTGCAGATCGTCGGTCTGGCCCGCCTTGGCAAGCATCACATCGATCTGACCACTCCGGAACGCATTCAGACGCGCGTTGTCGTCACCGATGCCGATGATCTCCAGCGTCGCAGTCTTCTGCGCTTCCGGATCCCAATACCCGTCGTAACGCTTGTAGACGATGCGGTCCCCACGCCGGATCTGCTCCGGCATATACGGGCCCGAACCCGCCATCTCGACCGACAGGTCGGCCTTGCTGTCCAGCGCAACGGGATTGATGATCGCGGCCGTCGTACTCGAGAGCACGGCGGGCAGGTCCACAGCGGGGCGATTGGCCACCACCCGGACGGTGCGTTCGTCGACCTCCTGGACGTCGGACACCATCGACAAAGTATTGGCCGATTTCGCCTGTTGCGGATCACGCGCCCGATTCAGGCTCTTGACCACCGCAGCAGCATTCACCGGAGTGCCGTCGTGGAAGGTGGCATCGGAACGGAGGGTGAAGTCGACAGACATCCCGTCCGCCGAATACTCCCACGACTCGGCCAGCATCGGCGCGACCTCGGGGCCGGCAACCACAACGGTCAACCGGTCGTACACCGGCGACAGATAATTGAAATCGACCTGGTAGTTTCCGGATTGGTGCGGATCCAGGTTGCCCGGAGCCAGCGTCCACGCCATCCGTAGGCTCGCGTTGCGATCGATGTCTCCGGCCGATGCTGTCGAAGAGGTCTCCCCACTCCCACCGCACGCGGTCACGGTCACGGCCAAAGCGAGTGCGCCGGCAAGCACTCTCGCACTGGCAGACAATCCCTTTCGGATTCTCATTTCCACACGTCTCTCTCTCGGTAAACAGGTGCGTCAGAATTCGAGAAGGCGCGGTCACGGGGTGCCGATTCCCTGACCGACCGGACGGCCCGATCGAGCGCACGTCTCAACGGTATCGGTAACAAGAATTTAACCAACCTTGGATTCGGAACTAGGTGCGCATCTTGGGATTCAAGTACCCATAGGACATGTCGACGAGTAGGTTACAGACGAGCACGACGATCGCACTCACAATCACCACGCCCTGCACCATCGGCAGGTCTCGCTGGATCACAGCGGTGTAGCCGAGCATTCCCAGACCCGAGATCGCGAAGACAAATTCGACTGTGACAGCGCCACCAAGGATCCGGCCCATCTGCAGGCCGAGGACCGTTACGATCGAGATCGCAGAATTCTTCATCGTGTGCTTCCACAACACCGACGGTTCACTCAGCCCCTTGGCCCGCGCCGTCCGAACATAATCCTTGGACAGCGTGTCGACGATCGATCCCCGTGTTTGGCGTGCCATTTCAGCGGCAGAGACCGCTGCGAGCGCAAGTCCTGGAAGAATCAGATGACGCGCCCACTCGACAAACCCGCCTTCGGCCAAGGACACGTATCCGGTCGCAGGCAACCACGCTCGGGTGATCGCAAATGTGATCACCAGAATCAACCCCAATACGAACGGCGGCACCGACATCAGCAGGGAAGCCAGAGTCGTGACAAAACGATCCACAAGCGACCCCTGACGTACAGCCGCCCACACCCCCAGTGGGATGCCGATGATGACGGTCAGCACGATCGCCCACAGGGCAAGGGATGCCGTCGGCCAGATCCGCTCCATCAGAGCCTCTGTCACGGACTGTCCACTGTAGAGCGAGGTTCCGAGATCGCCGGTAACCGCATCAAGAACCCAATCCACATAGCGAATGATCATGGGAGAGTCGAGATTGAGGTTCTCCCGAACCATCGCGATCTGCTCCGGACTTGCGCCCTCACCTGCGATACGCGCGGCCGGATCGGTACCGCGATTCGCGAATTCGAGCAGGACGAACGACAGAAATGCCACGAGCAGAAGCAACGGGACCGAGGCAAGGATACGACTGACGACAATTTTTAACACGACCGGACTCCTCGGGATTGGAAAGATATGTCAAGCGCCGGTTTTGCCGACGTACCCGAGATCAACGATGTGCACCGTTGACCACTCATTCGCTTACGATTCATATTGCTCGATTGCACAGGACACAGTGAGCCGCACAGGTGGTTCAGTGGGATCACGCACTCGGCGTGACGGCCGTCTTGCGCGAGGCTCGTCGGGGGTTCATGACGGGGATCGCAGAGAGCAGTTCCTTCGTGTAGGTCTCCTGTGGATCATCGAAGATCTGCTCGGTAGAGCCGGATTCGACAATCTCACCACGACGCATGACCGTCACGTCGTGAGCGAACATCTTCACCAGCGCTAGATCGTGGGAGATGAACAGATAGCTGATCTGCCGCTCCGCCTGAAGGTCCTGCAAGAGGTTCAGAACCTGGGCTTGGATGGAAACATCTAGGGCCGCGACCGGCTCGTCGCACACGATCAACTCAGGTTCGGTTGCGAGCGCGCGGGCGATCGCGATGCGCTGCAGCTGGCCGCCGGAAAATTCGTGCGGATACTTTTCGATCTGGTCTGCGCGTAGGCCGACGCGATTGAGTAACTGTGCCACCTTCTGCTCACGTTCGCCACGATTGAGCGAGGTGTGCAGGACCAGCGGCTCGGCTACGGACTCACCGATCAGCATGCGCGGGTCGAGCGAGTTGAACGGGTCCTGGAAGATCATCGTTGCGCGGCGGCGGAGTTTGCGCGCCTGTGCGGCGGACAGGGCTAGGATATTGTCGCCGAACAGTCGCACCGACCCTTCGTCCGGAACGGCAAGTCGCAGGACCATACGTCCCACAGTGGACTTGCCCGCGCCGGATTCACCAACGATGGCTCGGGTGCGTCCCTTGTCCAAGGTGAACGACACGTCCTTGACGGCGTGCGTCCGCTCCGCGGGCAAGCCGAAGATGTTGCGCTTCTTTATGAAGGACTTCGTCAGCCCCTCGACTTCGAGGATCGGACTCATTCCTTGATTCCTTCCAGACGCAACTCGTCGGCGCGGACACACCGCACCAGATGGTCTCCGGGGCCGCCGAGGGCAACCACTCCCTGGTCGCACCTGCCGGCCTGAGAGTAGGTGCAACGCGGATGGAAGCGGCACCCGCTCGGCCAACTCCACGGAGGAGGGACGGTTCCCGCGATTGCGTACAGTCGCTCAGCGCGGACCTGCGCGTCCGGAGTGGACGCCAGCAACCCCTCGGTATACGGGTGCTGCGGATCGTAGAACAACCCTTCCGCGTCGGTCATCTCCATCACCTGGCCGCCGTAGAGCACCGCGACACGGTCGCAGGTCTCGGCGACCACGCCCAGGTCGTGTGTGATGAACAGGACGCCGAGTCCCATTCGGTCCTGAAGCTCGGTGAGGAGAGCGAGTACCTGTGCCTGCACAGTGACGTCGAGCGCCGTGGTCGGTTCGTCGGCGATCAGAACGACGGGCTCACACGCCAGTGCCATCGCGAGCATCACGCGCTGGCACATGCCACCGCTGAACTGGTGCGGGTAATCGTGTGCGCGCTTGTCCGGTTCAGAGATTCCGACGAGGTCCAGCATTTCGACTGCCCGGGCCCACGCATCCTTCCGAGTGGTATCGGTGCGATGCCTGCGCACGACCTCGGCGATCTGGTCTCCTACGGTGAACGCGGGATTGAGGCACCGGCGAGGTTCCTGGAAGATCATCCCGATCGACTTGCCGCGCAATCTGTTCACCTCTCGGGCGGGCAGCCCGATCAGTTCCTGGCCGGCAAGCTTGACCGACCCTGTGACCTTCACCCGCGGACCGGTGAGCAGTCCCATCACGGCGAGCGAGGTGACGGTCTTGCCCGAGCCTGATTCGCCGACAAGGCCCAGGGTTTCCCCGCGATTGAGGTTGAGATTCACGTTGTCGACGACCCTGGACCAGCCGTGAGGGGTATTGAAGTCGACGCACAGATCCCGTACTTCGAGGACCGTCTCCCCCAGGCCGAGGTGCTCCGCGGCATCTTTCGCAGCATCGAGTAGGGCGGTGTCGCCCGTTTCTTTCATGTGTTCAGCCATTGGCTCCACGTCCTTCGAAGGCGTCCCGCATGCCGTCACCGAAGGTCGACAGCGCCAGGACGGTCAGTACAATCGCCACGGTCGGTACGATCATGAAACTGGGTGACGTGCTGACGTTCTGGAATGCGTCTTGCAGCATGGAACCCCAGCTTGCCTGCGGTGACTCGACGCCCAGCCCCAGGAAGCTCAGGCTCGCTTCGACGATGATGATGATGCCTGCGCCGAAGGTAATCTGAATCATCAAGGCGGAGCTTGCATTCGGCAGAACGTGCCGCCACAGGAGCCGAAAGTTCGAGCATCCCACGCTGCGGCACGCCTCGATGTACGACTCTCCGCTCACCGCTTGCGCTTCGGATCGTGCAATCCGGAACAGCCGGGGAGCGAGGAGCAGTCCGACTGCGATCATCGCGTTGGTCAGGCCGGGCCCGAGCACACCGACGACCGCCAGCGCCAGGATCAGCGGAGGCAGTGCGAGCAGCGCCTCCGCAATGCGGCTGAGAACAGCATCGACCGGACCACCAACCAGACCGGCCAGCAAGCCCAACGGAATGCCTGCCACCGCAGCGAGAGTCATTGCCTGCACAATGGCCAGCACCACGACCTGAGTCGCATCGACCAGGCGGCTGAAGACGTCCCGCCCGTAGCCGTCGGTGCCGAGCCAGTGTTCTCCGCTGGGGCCTTGCAACCGATCTCCCAGAGCCTGCGCATTGGGATCGTGTGTCATCAGCAGCGAGCCGAAGACCGCTACCAGGACCAGCAGAACCAAAAAGGCCAGCGACACCATCGCAGCCCTGTTGGTACGAAGCGCACGCCACTTACGACCGCCGCGGAATCGCTTGCGGCGCGGTTCCTTCACCACCGCCGGCGTCGGTGATGTCGCGCCTGCGGGGATTGTTTCGGATATCGACATTTCCGGTCTCCTGTGTAGAGCCATGCGCCGTAGGGCGCGAGAATTCGACTTCGGCTTCGGCGCCGTCACTCCCCGCGACGAATCAGCATGCATCCGGCTTCCGGACCCCCACCGATGCCGACTGCGGCGATCTCCACGTCCTTGGGAATCTGTCGGTCGCCGGCTTCGCCCCACAGCTGTACACAGGCTTCGTGGAGGAACCCGTACCCGTGGAGACGGCCGGCGGAAAGCTGACCGCCGTGCGGGTTGATCGGAAGTTCACCCTCCAGGCGGTAGTAGTCGTCGTGGTCCAGGAACTGCCCGACCTTGCCGTGCTCACAGAACCCGAGCGCCTCGATCCATTGAGTGCACAGGTAGCTGAATCCGTCGTAGAGCGTCGCAAAATCTACGTCTTTCGGGGTGAGCGACGTGGTCGACCACATCTCGGCGGCGACATCGTGCGCGGCCATCGTGGTCAGATCTTCGCGCTGGTCCCACGTGTGCCGTTGATAAAGCGCCGATCCCGCAGCCTCGATGTGAAGCGGAGTGTTCGCCAGCCCCGTGGCCGCTTCCTTCCGCGACACGATGATCGCGGTCGCGCCGTCACAGGGCACGTCACAGTCGTACAGTCCGAGCGGCCACGACACAAGGCGTGCGCCGAGGTAGTCGTCCATTGTCATCGCATCCCGGTAGATCGCATCGGGATTGAGACCCGCATTGCGCCGGGCATTGATGACGAGTTTGCCGACCTGCTCACGCGTCAGGCCGTAATCGTGCATGTAGCGCTGGGCATACATACCGATCCAGTTCGCCGGCGAAGCTGCGCCGAACGGCAGGCGGAACTCCGCGTGGCCTCCGGCACGAGTCGATTTGGAGGTCAGGGCGGCGGCGCGGCCCGAGGCCTGCGCGGTCGCTTCCCACACCGAGCGGAAGCACAGCACATGGGTTGCGCGGCCGGTTGCAACGGCCGCGGCCGCGTCCAGGAGAGTTCCGGCCTGGCCGGAGGTTTCCACACCGCTGACGTGCCAGCGGGTCTTCAACCCGAATGCGTCGCGAACGTCGTGGGTGGTGGCGCCGACGAACCCGCCTTCCGCGTGCACGGGTCCGGGATAGCTTGCGACGCCGTCGATGTCGTCGAACGACAGGCCTGCATGAGCAACCGCACGCTCAGCAGCTTCGAGCGCGAGATCGATTCCCGTACGGCCGATCCGTCGGCCGATTTGAGACTGTCCTACACCCGTGATCACAGCACGGTCGTCAACGAAGGTCATGCGGTCACCGGCCTGAAGAAGGGAAGAGCTACATCGTCATGCTTTTCGAATACGACCTCGACCTGCATGCCGACCTCGACCTCATCGACATCGACGTCGATGAGGCACGTGGTCAGGCGCACGTCCGGCTGCTCTTCGAGTTCGACTGCCGCGATGACATACGGCGGCGGAAATGCGGGGAACCAGGGGTGGTGATTGACGGTGAATGCCGCAACCGTTGCCCGGCCCGAGACGACGTCGGGACCGACGTCCCGGCTCCGGCACCGCCAGCAGGCCCCGACCGGCGGATGGAACCAGCCACTACACGAACGGCATCGATAGATGCGCAATTCGTTGTCGAATCCCCCGGTCCAGAAGTCCCGCGACTCCGCGGTGACCTCCGGCAGGATCCGTCCCGCTGATGTGGACATCGAGTTCCTCCAAGAACGTCACGGTGCGATCGGCTCGCCTGAAAAGCTCGTCCCGCGTCGCCACGAGTGGTGATGCGGGTCACGATTGTGAGAACAGTAACATCTGATGGTGGTGTCACGGAATAGTCAATGCTGGAAGCTGACCCGGACCGCACTTCGGCAGACCTGCCGAATCGGAGCGTCTGGCCTCCGACTCCCCGGCGGACCGTAACGCCCCCAAGGTGGATCGGCCACTCGAGAAAGGTCTCGGATATGGCGGATAAATTGCCGAGGCCTGGGAATATGCGGACTTCTCCCCTCATCGAATGCGCCAACGGAGTTGGTGTGAGAGTTCCCTTAGGTAAAGCCACTCGCCGACCCGAGCGCATCATCCGTCCCACCGGAACCTCGATCCGGGTATCGCTCTCCAGAGTCGAAATCCGGTACTGACTCTGACAGTTGTGTTCGGTTTTGACGGGATTGGAACCTGTTCACGCGCGCCCCATGTCTCGAATGACCCGGTCGGCGCGTCGAAGCGACGGGCTACACAGGACCATGTTGCAGATATCTCGACGAAGGTCTTGTGATGACCGACACACGTCTGCGACACTTTTATGTACACTGAGTCAGATTTCAGTGCCCCCTCCTTCATGGTGGCGGAACGCCGGCCGGACACAACCGATCACGCACCCGCACCATGGCAGTCGAAACTTGGAAAGGACCCACGTCGTGGTCGGTGTGATGAGTGGAATCAGAGTCGTCGAAGTTGCCGCCTGGACGTACGTGCCGGTGGCCGGAGCGATCCTCACCGAATGGGGTGCGGACGTTCTCAAGATCGAGCATCCCGAGTCGGGCGATCCGCAGCGTGGCCTGGTCACCTCCGGCCTGATTCCCGCGGGTGCGATCAACCACATGTTCGAGCTTCCCAATCGCGGCAAGCGCAGCGTCGCACTGGATCTCAAGTCGGAGCAGGGGCGTGAGCTGCTCATGAAGCTCGTGGAGACAGCGGACGTCTTCCTCACGAACTTCCGGCCTTCCGCGCGCAAGAAACTCGGTATCGACGTCGAGGACGTCCGGGCACACAATGACAAGATCATCTACGTCCGCGGCTCGGCAGCGGGACAGTCGGGACCCGAATCCGAGCGCGGGGGCTACGACATGTCCTCGTTCTGGTCCCGCAGCGGCGCGGCCGACAACGTCAGCCCCGAGGCACTCGGATACCCCGTCAATATGCCTGGCCCCGCCTTCGGGGACGTGCTCGGCGGCCTCACCATCGCAGGCGCGATCTCGTCGGCTCTGTTCCACCGCGAGCGAACCGGCGAGGCAACCATCGTGGACAGTTCCCTGCTGGCACTCGGCGCGTGGGCGATGGGCCCGACGATTGCCGGTGCACACGCATTCAACCTGGAGGGCTACCCGAAGACGACACCCGACAAGGCCGCGAATCCTCTGGTGAATACGTACGGCACCAAGGATGGCCGGCACATCACGATCGTGATGCTCGAATCCGATCGATTCTGGCCCGAACTGATGACGGTGCTCGAGAGCCCGGAGCTGATCACCGATCCGCGTTTCGACAGTCACGCCAAGCGTGCCGCGAACAACGTCGAATGTGTGGCGGCCATCGCAGCCGGCTTCGCAAGGAAGACCCTCGAGGAGTGGAAGATCGCACTCAAGGACATCAACGGGGTGTGGGCCCCGGTCCAGCGCCCCCGCGAAGTGATCACCGATCCCCAGGTCGAAGCCAACTCGTACATCGCCGATCTCGAGGATTCCGCCGGCACTCCCTTCAAACTGGTGTCTGCACCGGTGCAGTTCGACGAGCGGCCGGGCGACGTCCGGCGAGCGCCGGACCACGGTGAGCACACCGACGAGGTGCTCCAGGAACTCGGTCTGACGATGGACGAGATTATGGAATACAAGATCAGCGGAGCCGTTCTCTGATCCCACGACGCCGGTGACCGTGGTCGAGGGCCCCAGCGCCGAGGGCAGGGGCCCTCGACGACGTTCCCATGCTTTCGAAAGGCAGCCATGAGCATCCGTCAGGAGCCCCCTGCCGCCCGCGCCGACGCACCCGACTCCGAGGAGATAACTCGGCGTCGCATGCTGATCGCCATGGTCGGGACGCTGCTCGGCATCGTTCTTTCCGCACTTGCCTCCACGACAATCCTCACGTCGCTTCCCGTGATGATGAACGAGCTCGGCGCAGGGCAGACGGCATATACGTGGGTCATCACGGCGAATCTGCTCACCACCACCGTGAGCTTGGCGATCTGGGGCAAGTTGTGCGATTTGTTCTCGCATACCCGGTTGATGTTTGCCGCGATCGGAGTGTTCGTCGTGGCGTCACTGTGCGCCGGACTTTCTCCTACTGCCGAGGCTCTGATCGGCTTCCGCGCAGTGCAGGGCATCGGCGCAGGCGGACTCATCTCCGTGGGCAGCGTGTTACTCGCCGATCTGGTCAGCCCACGAGAACGCGGCAAGTATGCCGGGGTCATCGGCGGGGTCATCGGCGTCGGCACCATGGGTGGGCCGGTCCTGGGCGGGTTCATCACAGACGGCTTGGGCTGGCGGTGGAATTTCTACCTCGGAATACCGTTCGCCGTGGCCTCGGTGATCCTCCTGCATCGGACGCTGAACTTGCCGTCTCCCCGCGGATCGGCCCGGATCGATTGGGCCGGAGTAGTTCTCGTCACCGCAAGTGCGGGTGTGCTGATGACGTGGGTTTCCGTCGCCGGCCACATGTTTCCGTGGTGGTCGTGGCATTCCGTCGCGATGGTGACCGCGGCGCTCGGGTTCGCGGTCGCAACGATCGTGGTCGAGCGACGGGTCTTCGAACCGCTCATACCACTCGGACTGCTCACCGATCCGACGATTTCGCGAGTAGTGATCACCAATGTGTCGCTCGGGGTGACGATGCTGTCCGTGCCGGCCTTCATGAGTCAGTACTTCCAGATTTCGCGCGGCATGAGTCCGTCTGCGTCCGGCAGCATGATTCTGGCCATGTCGGCATCGACCTTCGTTGCGTCGACCGTGCTCGGTCAGGTGATCAGTCGTACCGGGCGCTGGAAGCCGTGGGTGATCGTCGGCTCGGCGTTCCTGTTGTCGGCGACAGTCGGGCTCGCCACCCTGACCAGCACCACCCCCCTCGTGCTGGTCGGTGGATATCTTGTCGGGGTCGGTATCGCGGTCGGCACACTGATGTCGAATATGCAGATCCTGGCGCAGAACAGTGCTCCCCCGGACAAACTCGGTGCCGCCACCGCACTACCGGCGTTCTTCCGTCAACTCTCCGGAACCCTCGCCGTCAGCGTTCTCGGCGCCGTAATCGCCGCCCGTGTCACCGGAGCGTCGGGAGCCGCCGGCGCCACCCGAGATACCGTGCCCGATGTCGCAGAACTGCCCGAACACGTTCGCCAGGCGGTGCAGACGCTGTATGCCGACATCATCGGCGACCTGTTCCTCTGGTGTATCCCGCTGGCCGCCGCTGCATTCTTTGCCACGGCGTTGCTGCCGAATCGTCCGCTCCGCACCAGCACCGCTGTTCAACAGCGAGCGGAGACACTGCTGCCGGAATGAGCCGCACGACTCCGCTCCCAGTGCGACGTGAGGATCGAGCCCACCCGTCACGCTCGGCCCGATGACCACGCCTGCTTCTGAGCCTATTTCTGACTAGAGTGTCATTTCTTCTGCGGTGGTGGTTCCACCAACGACGGCACCAAGTTGATCAGGAGTGCTGCCGTGCAGGACCAACTCGTCGGCACCCGCCTCTCGATAGCGTTCGAACATCTCACGACACGCTGCCGGCGACCCGAGCGCGGAAGCTCCGGTGATCCATTCCGACGGCAGTGCAGATGAGGCCTCGACAAGCTGGTCGCGGGTGCGAACCGAGTCGGCTGCCCCTTTGAGGCCGGCGAGTTGCGGATGGTTGCGCAGCAGGGCGAGAGCGTCGGGATCCCATTCGTTGACCCGCGCAAGCTGTTCCCCGAAACCCGGTATCTGGTAGTAGGTCACCGCTCGCCCACCGACGACCGCAGCCTCTTCCTCCGGCTCGAGACCGGAGGCCACCACGACGGTCGCATAGATCCGCACGTGCGCCGGATTCCTACCCGCCTCTTCCGCCGCAGCACGAACGATGACGGCCGAGCGGCGCACCGCCTCCGGCGTCAGGAACGGATGAAGCAGCACACCATCGAAATGCCTCCCTGCCAATGCAAGTCCTTTCGGTCCCAGCGCGGCAAAGACCAACGGAGGTACCGGAGCATCGGGGACGTCATTGAGGCGTAAGGACGGGAACTTCCCTGCAGGACCGTCGTATTTGACCTTCTCACCACGGCAGAGACGACGGAAGATGTCGACGGAGTCGACGATCGAACTGTTGGTGGCCCGGGGCAACCCCACCGCATCCCACATGGCATCGACGGATCGTCCGACACCGAGAACGATCCGTCCGCCGGTGAGAGCCTGAGCGGTCATCGCCATCGACGCCAGCATTGCGGGGTGGCGTGATTGGAGATGGGTCACGCCGGCTGCAATCTTGATCCGGGTAGTGACCTGACCGAATGCCCCTGCCAGCACACCGAAATCTTTCGTTCCCCATCTCTCACTCAGCCAGAGAGTGTTCAATCCGAGGCGCTCGGCTTCGGCCGCCTGCGCAATGCCCGGCTTCGGATCTGCGACGCGGCCCGGTAGCGCGTACGCGCCCAGTGCGAGAGTGGACCGGCGGTCCGGCACGATGGCAGACGGACTGGATTTTTGATCGCTCATACCCGTATTCTGACAGTATTGTTCACAAATAGGAACCCGATTCCTTCCATGTAGAGCACCCTGGTACTACACGAATGAGAAGAGGTAGCCGATGGCACGCGATGCAACACAGCTACAGCTACATCAGGACGTCACTCTCGGCGACACCCTCCGGAAGTGGTTGCCCGACAAACTCGTTCCGGATGCACACAGCGACTTTGCCATCGACGATCTCGACGCACCGGATGCCGGATTCTCCGGCCAGACAGTCTTTTTCAACGCGAGCTGGACCGCCGACGACGGTACACGGGAATCTCGTGAACTCGTTCTGCGCATGCAGTCGTCCGACCATCAGCTGTTCACGGAACCCGACGCGCTGCGCCAGGCCGAGGTCATGCAGGCACTCGGCAGCCACCCCGGCGTCGTAACTCCCCACATCGTGCTCACCGAGTCGGATCCGGCAGTGCTCGGCGCGCCCTTCTATCTGATGACACGTGTCCGCGGCCGGGTGCCGTCCGACATACCCAGCTGGCACAAGAGGGGCTGGACCGTCGAACTCGACGCGGACGACCGTCGACGGATGTACGACAACGCACTCCGCGCGCTTGTGGCAGTCCATGCCGTAGATGACGAAGAGACACTCACCGTCCTGCGCGACCCTGTTCAGAAGTCGGAAGACACTGCGCTGCGACGCTATCTGGCACGCCTGCACGACTGGTACGAGGTACGGCGTCCCGAACTGATCGTCGGCGAGGACGTGCTGTCCGAAGCGTGGAAGGTGCTGTCGTCGTTCTCTCCGGACACCGACGCCGAAACGGTCGTATGGGGCGACGCCCGAGTTGGCAATATGGCCTTCGCCCAGGATTTGAGCGTTGCCGCCCTGTTCGACTGGGAGACCGCAAGCACGGGACCCGCGGAGATCGATCTCGGCTGGTGGCTGATGTTCGAGCGGTTCCTGTGCGAATCGCTCGGATTCACCCGCATGGAAGGCGTACCCGACGACGACGCCATCGTGCGCCGCTATCTGGAACTCGGTGGCCACATCGACACCGACCTGCGCTACTACACCGTTCTCGCTGCGTTCGTCTTCAGTTTGATCACCAATCGGCTCGCCCTCCTCCTCGTCCAGAACGGCCTTGACGAGGAGACCGCACGCAGCTACGCGGAATCCGCAGTGTCACTTGTTCGGCACTACCTCGATGAATTCACTTCATGAAGGAGAAGGTCACCATGGCCATACCCACGCCGGAAGAATCGCCGGTAGGCACGACGGGAGACGAATGGGAGGTCTTTGTCGAGCGCGGAAAGATACGTGAGTTCGCGGCTGCGATGCAGTCGGACAACCCCGCCTACCAGGGGGCCGACGCCATCATCCCGCCGACGTTCCTGAGCAGCGCGAACCAGTGGGCACCGGCGGGCGCCCGTGTCAGCGTCGGATTCGACCGCAAGCGGCTCCTTCATGGTGAACAGGAGTTCGTCTTCCACGGCGGGCTCCCCAAGGCAGGCGATCGTCTACTGGCCCGGGACAGGGTGGTCGAGCGGTTCGAGAAGCCCGGCAAGAAGGGTGGCCGGATGCGCTTTGCCGTCGTCGTCACCGAATTCCACAACTCGGCGGGTGAACTGGTAGCCGAATCACGGGGAACCTTCATCGAGACCGCAGCCAAGGAGGCAACGAAATGAGCGCACCGACCACCGAGCTCGAGGTGGGCACCACCGCCGAGCCACGCACGTTCGGCCCTCTCACGAGGCAGATGTTCGTCCGGTATTCAGGAGCGTCGGGTGACCTGAACCCGATGCACTACGACGACAACATGGCTCGGGCCGCCGGAAACCCGTCTGTGTTCTCCCAGGGAATGCACCAATCGGCTCTGCTGGCCACCTTCGCGACCGATTGGCTCGGCGCCGAAAACGTACGCAGATTCGGTGTGCGCTTTCGCGAGCAGGTCTGGCCGGACGATGTGCTTACCTGCACCGGCGAGGTCACCGCCGCTGCAGAGGTGGACGGTGGACGGCTCGTCACCGTCGCGCTCACCTGCACACGGCAGACCGGTGGTGTCGCTATCAGCGGGACAGCCGACTTCATGGTCCCTACCGACCAGTAAGATTATGGTCACAATCCTCTCCGAGTCGTCGCGGCAACCGACTCCTCTCATCTAGGCTGTGCACTGATGTCAGAAAATCCGATCTACCGTCGCGCAAGTTACGGCCCGTCGAGCCCCGAAGTGGGCAAACGGGGCGCCTCGACACGTCGGCGAATCATCGAGGTATCGCTGGACCTGTTTGCGGAGCAAGGGTTTTTCGGTACCTCGGTAGATGCCATCGCGAAGGCCGCAGATATCTCCCGCGCCACGCTTTACCAGTATTTTCCGGGTAAGGACGAGATCTTCCTCGAACTGCTGGACGAGTGTGGACGTGCCCTGTTCCGCGTAGCTCGCCGCATCGGCCCCCTTGGGCCGACCGAGGTGGGATTCGACAATCTCAACTGGTGGTTGGGCGAGTGGAGTTGGGTCTTCGAAAAGTATTCGACGATGTTCGTCCAGTGGACCGTGGTCGCTGCGTCGGAGTCCGCGGTGCAACCGGAAATCAACCGCTTCGTCGCGACCTACAACGAGCGAGTCTCGAAGCGTCTCGAAGAATCCAATCTTGCCGGCATCGAACCACGAGTTGCGGCGATGGCAATGACAGCTCTGGTGCACCGCGTCAACCTGTTCATTCACACAGACCGGGCTTACGGTCGGGAAACTCAATCGATTGTCGACGCATTGTCGGTGTTTCTCCAGTTGTTTCTGTTCCCGGAAACCCCTGCGTCCGTGCTACACAGCTTGAAATTGCGCACCGTAGGGGTGGGTGCCATCAGCCTGCCCGATCGGCCCTCCACCGAAGGCTTGAGCCTTGCCGACCGCACCGAGGGACTCACCAAACGCGCCTCAAACACGGTACGGGCCTTGGTTGCGGCTGGTGCGGAACAGTTCCGCGCAAAGGGTTACCACCGCACCAGCGTCGACGACATTGTCGAGGCTGCCGGCTTCGCCCGTGGCACGTTCTACAAGTACTTCAGCGAGAAGCAGGATCTACTCACCACCCTGTGCATTGAATCGGCAGACCGCGCCCTCGATCTCGCGCACGGTCTCCGCGAGCTCGACTTGACTGATCCCGGCGACACGGCACCAAGTGAGTGGCTGAAGGCCTTCATCGAGTACACCGAGCACTACTCGGGTTCCATCGAAGCGTGGACCGAACGAACTGCCGACAGCGAGCTCGTGCACGGTCTCGGCGCCTACGCACAAGCTTCCATCGATATTTCGTTACTGAAGGTCTTGGCGCCCTACCCTCGCACTTACCCGTTCGACCCGATACTGTCCGCTCTCATCCTTCGGGCACTTATCACGCGCCTACCGCAAGCAGCACAGGAAATGGAAGAACCGCTCACTCCCGACGAAACGATCGATCTCATATTGACCGCCATTCGGCGTGGGTTCTTCACCTCTGTGGAGGATTGACCTCCCACCCCCGCGCAACCGCGCCGACCCAGATTTCGGAGTGGGCACAACCGCTGCGCGCAAGAGCGCATTACCATTCCCGAAAAACAATGCCCTACATGGGTATTGCTAATTTCTGACGCTTATGTCATTTTGGATGTAGATGCAACCACCGCTTGCACCCAAGCCGATAGGAAGGCCCGATTCCATGGACATTACGACTGCGTCCGCGCTTGTCACCGGCGGAGCCGGTGGCCTCGGTGAGGCAACGGTTCGCCGGCTCGTTGCTGCCGGTACCGCCGTTGTCATCGCCGACCTCAACGACGAGAAGGGAAAGGCCCTCGAGTCCGAGCTCGGCGAGCGGGTCCGCTACGTCGCCACCGATGTACTGGATGAGGCCAGCGTCAACGCTGCAATCGCCGTCGCAGAAGAACTCGCGCCGCTCAAGATCGTCGTGAATGCTCATGGCGGTAGCGCCGGAGCGGCACGTGTCGTCGGCCGCGACGGCGAGCCTGCGTCCTTCCAGCAATTCCAGTGGTACGTCAATCTTTTCCTCAACGGTACCTTCAACGTGCTGCGGCTCGGAGCCGCTGCAATGGCCAAGAACACCGCGGACGAGGACGGCGCTCGCGGCGTCGTCATCAACACCGCCAGCATCGCCGCATTCGAAGGTCAGATCGGTCAGACTGCGTACTCCGCAGCCAAGGGCGGCGTCGTAGGACTGACACTTCCTGCTGCTCGCGACCTCACGAAGCAGGGCGTTCGTGTCATGGCCATCGCACCGGGCACCTTCTTCACGCCCGCCTTCAAGATGGAGCGCGAAGAGGCCGACCAGAAGTGGGGATCGGCTGTTCCGTTCCCCAATCGCATGGGCAGCCCGTCCGAGTACGCCGCACTGGTGCAGCACATCGCCGAGAACAACTACCTCAACGGCGAAGTCATCCGCATCGACGGCGCACTACGCTTCCAGCCGAAGTAGACCGGACAAGTTCGCACCCGAGAGAAAACGCGGCCCGACCTTCGTCGGGCCGCGTTTTTCGGTGTCCCCGGCCGTGGTCGTTACCGGCCGGACCGCTTCCGCGACGAGTTCCAGATCTGCGGCGAGAGTAGGCTGTCTCGATCCGACCTGGATTCCGGTATCCGCATCAGAGTGGCAACCTGTCCGGTGGTGTGTGAAACGAACACCGAACCCGGATTCATATTTTCGGCAATACCGCTCGGGCCCAACGCTATCCCTCTTCTGCCGGCCGGTCTACGACCTCATCCTTGCGGGTAGATACGTGCACTGTGAGTACCGCCGGGAAAGTATGAAATGTATTCATGCGAAGCGTGAATGAATACCATGACGAATGTAGCTCCTCCCACTTCCTATCGTGATGTGGATCACCTAGGTTCGAATCGATCCTTACCCCGCCCCTCGCGGACTCACGGTCGACCCGATTCAAGGGAGACGAGCGGCTCCGCATGAGCACATCGCCGGCTCTTCGTGTTTCACAAGCGATAGGAAGAACGAAGTTGAAAAGAACTCAGGGCAAAGTCGCACTCGTTAGTGGAGCGGCACGCGGCCAGGGCCGTAGCCACGCCGTGCACCTGGCCGAGGAAGGCGCCGACATCATCGCCTTCGACCTGTGTGCCGATATCTCGACGAACGAATACGAACTGGCCACCGAAGAAGACCTCGCACACACGGTCAAGTTGGTGGAGGCCGAGGGTCGCCGTATCGTCGCTGCGAAAGTCGATGTGCGCGACCGAGTCGGTCTCGAACAGGAACTGGCGTCCGCCGTCGAAAAGCTCAGCCGACTCGATATTGTGGTCGCCAACGCCGGAATCTGCCCACTGGGAGCAGACCTCCCGGTTCAGGCATTCATCGATGCGTTCGATGTCGACTTCGTCGGCGTTGTCAACACAATTCATGCCGCCATTCCGCATCTCGGGGACGGCGGATCGATCATCGCGACAGGTTCACTGGCCGCTTTGATGCCCGCAGGACTGTCGTCGCCCGGCGGAATGGGATACGGGTTGGCGAAACGTATGATCCCCAACTACATCCGCAGTGTCGCCCACCTGCTCGCAGCCAAGGGTATCCGAGCGAACACGATCCATCCCACGAACTGCAACACCGACATGCTGCACAGCACCCCGATGTACCGCATGTTCCGGGACGACCTGGACAATCCCACTCTCGCCGACGTCAAGGACGGCTTCACCAGTATGCAGGCGATCCCCACACCGTGGGTCGAACCGTCCGACATCTCGAGCGCCGTCGTGTACCTCGCATCCGACGAATCCCGTTACCTCACCGGGCAGGAGATCCGCATCGATGCGGGTGCCGGTCTGAACCTCGGTCTCTGACCGCACCGCCGGAATGCGACGAAAGGACAATCAATGGACGGCACCACCGAATCTCGTTCGCACATGAATGCTCTCGTGTTGCGCGAGTCCCGGATGCTGATCAACGGGCAACTCGTCCCCGCCATCTCGGAGCGGGTGTACGAAAACATCGATCCCGCGACCGAGGAAGTCATCGGCGTAACCGCAGACGCGGCGATCGAGGACGCAGACGCGGCGATCGGGGCCGCTCGCCACGCCTCCGATTCGACGAACTGGTCGACCGATGCAGAGCTGCGCCGACGCGTCCTTCACCAGCTGGCCGATGCAATGGAGAAGCACGCCCCCGACCTCGGCGCAGTGGTCACCGCTGAAGCCGGGGCCCCGATTGCACTGCACGACCATATGCAGATCGGTCCCGGTATCTCGGCACTGCGCTGGGCAGCAGACCTCGCTACCACGTATGAATACGAGCGACAGTTCCCGGCACGGTCCGCGCTCGGGACCGAGACCCGCCCGATCGTGCGAAAGGAATCCGCAGGTGTGGTGGCGGCCATCACCCCGTGGAACTATCCCTTCTACCTGAACATGACCAAGATTGCTCCTGCACTCGCCGCCGGCTGCACTGTGGTACTCAAACCTGCACCGGACACGCCCTGGTCCGCGACAATGATCGGCAAACTCGCAGTTGAGCACACCGACATGCCCGCCGGTGTGCTCAACATCGTCACGTCGTCCGACAATGCTGTCGGTGAAGCCCTGACTACCGATCCACGGGTCGACGTCGTCACCTTCACCGGGTCCACAGCGACAGGTCGGCGCATTCTGACTGCAGTCGCGCCGATGGTGAAGCGCACGCTCCTCGAACTCGGCGGCAAGTCTGCGGCAATCGTGTTGCCGGACGCCGACCTGCAGGCAGCCCTTCCGTATATCGCAGGCTCGGTGTGCTCGCACGCCGGGCAAGGCTGTGCACTGACCACCCGTCTGTTGTTGCCGCGTTCCCGCTACGAAGAAGGGCTGCAACTGGCCGAGACGGTCATGGAACACCTCGTGCCCGGTGACCCTACCGATCCGACGACCTTGATCGGACCGGTGATCAACCGAACCCAGTTCGAACGGGTGCTTTCGTACATGGACCTCGGCCGTACCGAAGGGCGTGTGGTGTTCGGTGGCGGCCGTTCGGATCGTCACGAGCGCGGCTTCTTCCTCAACCCCATGCTGATCGCCGACGTCGACCCCGGCGCCAGGATCGCACAGGAAGAAATCTTCGGTCCCGTCCTCGTTGCGATTCCATACGACACCGAGGAGCAGGCGATCGAGATCGCCAACAACTCCCTGTACGGCCTGTCGGGCTCGGTGTTCGGTGCCGACGTCACACATGCAGTCGGCGTCGCTCGCCGCATCCGCACCGGCACGATCGCAGTCAACGGGGCCGCGTTCATGAGCGACGACGTGCCGTTCGGCGGATACCGCCAGAGCGGGCTCGGCCGTGAGCACGGTATCGAAGGATTCGAAGAATTCCTGGAGACCAAGTCCATCGGAGTCCCTGCCTGACCGAAACTCGGCGATTCGCTCGGGGCGTCGGTGTGTACAGCACACCGGCGCTCCTGAATCAGGTTGGCATGAAACCGACTACGCCTACACTGGCCGGGTGGAACTGCAGCAGGTCCGAATCCTGGTGGCTGTCGCTGAGCACCGATCCTTCACCAGGGCGGCGGCCGCCCTCCATGTCACGCAATCGTCGCTGTCACATTCGATCGCCAAGCTCGAGACGGAGATCGGGCTGCGACTGTTCCATCGGACACGACACGGCGCCGTCCTGACGTCGGATGGTGAGACGCTGCTCGTTCCTGCCCGTCGCATTCTGCAGGATTTCGATCTGTTCGACGAAGCGGTATCCGGCATCCGGGGCACGACCGTAGGACATCTCAGGCTTGTCTATTCACAAACGATTTCGGTATCCACGGGAGACATCATCTCCGAATTCGCGCGGCGATACCCTGGGATCCGGATGCAGATCTCAGCTCCACGCGACGACGCAGACATCTTCCACCTTGTCGAAACCGGAGTGTGCGACGTCGGATTGGCACGTATCGACGAGGCGCTACCGGGAGTCGACACCGAGCCGATCGCCACCGAGACGCTTGTCCTTCTGCTCCCGCAAGCGTGGGACAGTGATCCGAACAGGACCGACCTGCCGTGGGACGAGTTGTCCGATGTACCACTCATCGTGCCTCCGGCTGGATCGGCCTCGCGGAATCGACTCGACCGTTTCTCACATCAGATCGGCATCACAGTAAATGCGGTGCTGGAGAACGAGAATCGGTGGATGTCGATCGAGATGGTTCGATCCGGGGTGGCTGCGTTCCTCGCATCCCAAGCATCGGAGATCACGATCCCCGGCGTGGTGCGGAAGCGGCTCGTCCCGACGGAAACCAGCGAGGTCGGCATCGTCACTCGACCCGGTCTGCTCACCTCGGCGACTTCCGCATTCGCCGAGGTGGCACGGGACTGGGGCCGGGACGGAACCGACAGTCGACGGCGATAGTGCTCATCGATTCCGGCTATGTGTCACTTCGTCTTTCCCAGGTATCGAGGATCGAAGGTGCCCTGGAAGTCGGCGGGCACGCCGCCCGGATACCGGGGGTGTTCACATACAGTCCGAGCAGTGACGACGGCGCTGTGGCACGCACATTGCGATCGATTCGAGCAGCAGGACCCAGCGCAACTTTGACCCGTGTCGATCTCCTCTCACACTGCCACACCATCATCTGGACCACCCTTTTCGGGACGAATGGATATCGAACGACTACGGCGTATGAACTCGCCGGAACCTGAGAAGCTGCGCTGCACACTGCACCTCGCTGCATACTGCACAGCTGCATACTGCTCACACGATTCCGGCGGAGCGAAGCCGATCGATCTCGGTCTTGCTTCGGCCCAGTTCCGCCAGGATTGCGTCGGAATGCTCGCCGAGCGCAGGTACGGCGGCCATGCGCGGTTCCACACCGGCAAGGTCCGCGGGGGGAAGCAGCGCACGAATCGCACCGCCGGGCGTGGGCACCTCCCGCCACCGTTCACGTTCCGCAAGCACGGGATGCTCCCAGAGTTGATCCATGGTGCTCATCCGCGCGTTGGCAATCGAGGCCGTCTCGAGTTGCTCCGCGAGTTCGTCTGCGCCGTAGCGTTGCACGATGTCCGCAATGATCTTCTCGAGCTCGTCACGGTTCGCGACGCGATCGGGATTGCGCGCGAAACGCGGATCGTCGATCAGATCGGGACGACCGAGCACGTCGGTGCACAGCCGACCCCACTCACGCTCGTTCTGCACCGCGAGGAGGACCGTCCCGCCGTCCCCCGCAATGAACGGCCCGTACGGAGCGATGGTGGCGTGACGGGCGCCCGTGCGCCGCGGACTGCTCCCACCGTATGCAGCGTAATAGGCAGGCGAACCCATCCACTCGGTCAGGGCCTCGAACAGTGACACGCGCACAGCGCGGCCCCGGCCGGTGGTGACCCGCGCGAACAGCGCGGCAAGGATTCCCGAGTACGCAAAGCTGCCGGCCGCGATATCGGCAACCGAAATCCCCGCCTTGGCAACCTCTTCCGGTGAACCTGTAAGCGACAGCAGCCCTGCCTCGGCCTGAACCAGGAGGTCGTATGCCTTGCGGGTCCGCCACGGGCCGTCCGAGCCGTATCCGGAGATCTCACACACGACCAACTCCGGGTGGGCATCCGTGAGCGCATCGGTACCGAAGCCCATCCGCTCGGTAGCACCGGGACCCAGATTCTGGACGAATACGTCGGCACTACCGATCAATTCACCGAGGACCTCCAGTCCGTCCGCCGACTTCAGGTCGAGGGTGACCGATTCCTTCGAGCGGTTGAGCCATACGAAGTAGCTCGACTGCCCGTGGACCGTCTCGTCGTATCCACGCGCGAAGTCGCCCGCATCCGGACGCTCGACCTTGATCACGCGCGCGCCGAGGTCCGCGAGCTGCCGGGTTGCATACGGCGCTGCCACTGCCTGCTCGACGCTGACAACGGTGATCCCCGCAAGTGGAAGATCGGTCATGGTGAACCCTCCTGCACTCGAACGACTCAGCGGACCATGCACTCGAACGACTCAGCGGACCAGTGGATCACGGGGCAAACCGATGATCCGCTCGGCGATGGTGTTGCGCATGATCTCCGAGGTTCCGCCGGCGATGGTCAGGCACCGTGAAAACAGGTACGGGTACGTGACATCGGGTTCTCGGCCGGTGACTGCCGCGGTCCCCGCGAGGGTGAGGCCGAGGTTGGTGATGCGCTGTGAATGCTCGGCCCTCACCAGCTTCGTGACGTTGGCTTCGGGGCCGGGGCCCGCGCCGATGATCGCACGGACCGCCTGGCGCATATTGAGCAGACGGAGGGTGTGCTCCTCCGCCAGCACCTCGCCGACCTCGCGTTCGACCCCGGCGTCGGCATCGACCGCACTGTCCAGAAGCTTGACCAGTTCGTTGCCCGTGAACGGAATCGAACCCGCGCCACCACCGATCGATACCCGCTCGTTGCCCAGCGTGGCGCGGGCGACCTTCCACCCTTCGCCCACTCCCCCGACGACATCGGAGTCGGGCACGAAGACGTCGTCGAAGAACACCTCGTTGAACAGTGCGTCGCCGGTGATTTCACGCAGTGGGCGGATCTCGACGTCAGGCGAGGTGAGGTCGATCGCCATCATGGTGACGCCCGCGTGCTTAGCGGCCTCGGGATCGGTGCGAACCGTCGCCAATCCCCACTGGCAACCGATCGCAGCGCTCGTCCAGACCTTCTGGCCGTTCACGCGCCAGCCGCCGTCGACGCGAGTCGCGGACGTCCGCACAGCAGCGGCGTCCGAACCCGCACCCGGCTCACTGAACAGCTGGCACCAGCTGTTCGTTCCCCGCAGAACCGGATCGATCCAGCGCTTCTTCTGTTCTTCCGAACCCACCTGGGACAGAGTCAGAGTCACCCAACCCGCAATCCCCAGGTCCGGGAGTTCGACGTCCTCGAATTCTTGCTCGATGACCAGCTGTTCGATTGCCCCTGCCTCACGGCCCCACGGCTTGCGCCAGTGCGGCACCAGGTATCCGCTGTCGACAAGGTAGTCCCGCCGTTCGGACTCGGGCAGCGTCGCCAGGCGTTGCACCGCAGCGCGGGCCTGCTCCCGGAATTCTTCGGCCTCGGGCGGCAGTTCGAGCGCGGCACCGTGCGCTTGACCGGCACGGTAGGCCGCCACAATATCGGCGTGGGGACGGCGTCCGTCGTTCAGCAACGCGGCCACCGTATCGGCTCGGCGCAGGTACAGATGTGCGTCGTGCTCCCAGGTGAACCCGATGCCGCCGTGCAATTGGATGTTCAGTCGCGCAGCGTTGACCTGCGCGCGAGTGGCGTTGGCCGCCGCCACTGCGGCGGCGAAGCCGCCCCGGTCGAGATCGGCGGACCGCGCCGCGTCCCATGTTGCGGCGACGGCGAGCTCGATGTCGATGAGCATGTTCGAGAGGTGGTGCTTGACTGCTTGGAAGGTGCCGACCGGCCGGCCGAACTGCTCCCGGGTTTTGACGTACTCGGTCGCTGTCTCGAGGCAGGTGAAGGCACTGCCGACAGCTTCGGCCGCAGTGAGGATGCGATACAGGGAAACGGCAACGTCGGCTGCTCCGCGCAGCACTCGGTCTGCGGGCACTGTCACCGCTTGTGCGGCCACGGTCCCGATGCTTCGGGTGGTGTCGAGTCCGGTGAGTGCCGTAACGGTCAACCCGATCGAGTCCTTGTCCAGCACCACCACGTCGTCGCCGGCAACCAGGACCAGGAGGCGTGCTTCCGGGGCGCCGAGAACTGCCCGGCTCTCCCCGGTGAGAATCCTGGTCGAATCCAGTCGCAGACCGGGTGCGATGCCGACCGCACCGATCACAGAACCGTCGGTGAGTCCGGGCAGAAGGGCCGACCGCAGCTCGTCGCGAGCCGCGTGCGCGAGGATCGCAGCAGCGGTGACAGTAGGCAGGAACGGGAGAGGCGCCAGGTCACGACCGACCGCTTCGAGGACGACCGTGAGTTCCGGCAGGCCGAAGCCGGATCCTCCGAATTCTTCGGGGACGTGTAATCCGAGCCAGCCCAGCTCTGCCGTCGAGGACCACAACGTGGTTGTGTCCACCGCGCCGTCCAAGGTGTTTCGAGCTGCTGCTCGGGCCTTCTGACGCGCGAGGTGCGCCGCCGCGACGGCAGCCAGTTCCTTATGGTCCTCGGAGATCGCCAATGCCATGGCGCAATACCTTTCGATCGAGCCGGTCCCCCCGGGGCACCGCAGTGTCCCGATGGGCCGGCCGAAACTAATGACTCACTTGTCAGATCGCAGCGTATCGAACCTGCCGGACTTACAACAGGGTCAACCGTTCAATCGTGCGCAGTACGTTTTCCTGAGGGCAAATTGCCCTTACTAACACCAACTTCTGCGGTTGACTGTCCAGCTTCGGGATCACGCCGATCGAATATAGACAAAGCGTCAGAACGTCGCTTACTCTAGGCATTGAGTTGATCTGGGTCACAACCCGAACGAGGAGTATCGCCCGCCGTGCCGTACGTTATCGCCGAACCTTGCGTCGATGTGATGGACAAGTCCTGCATCGAAGAATGCCCCGTCGACTGCATCTACGAGGGTGCCCGCATGTTGTACATCCACCCCGACGAATGTGTCGACTGTGGTGCGTGTGAACCCGTCTGCCCCGTCGAAGCGATCTTCTTCGACGACGACGTTCCCGAGGAATGGAATGGCTATATCACGGGCAACGCGGACTTCTTCGTTGACCTCGGCTCCCCCGGCGGAGCCGCGAAGGTTGGTCGTACCGAGAACGACCCGCCTTCCATCAAGAACCTCACCCCGATGAACCAGAGCTGACCCGGCCTCGCCGGATCCCGACGATCGATCGGAACGGACAATGAGTATTTCTCTCCTCCTCGAGATGGCAGTCTCGGGAAACCCTGACCGCACCGCACTAGTTGTCGACGACACGACTGTGACCTACCAACAGTTCGCAGACCGGGTGGCTGCCGCGGGCTCGGTGATCCAGTCTGCGGATGTCGACACCGTCGTGTATTTCGGAGGGTCCGGGCTCGATCTGCCCACCCTGGTGTTCGCCTCGGCCCACGCCGGCGTCCCGTTCGCCCCGGTGAACTACCGGCTCTCGCCCGAGCAACTGGAACAACTCATCGGGCGATTGTCACGTCCTCTCGTGGTCGTCGAACAACGCTACCTCGACGCCGTGTCCAGTGCTGCCGGCCAGATTGTCACCGTCGAAGATTTTCGCGCCCGCATCGAAACGGTCGCCGTCACCGAACCCGCCGTCGTGGATCCGGAAGACACGGCCATCGTGCTGTTCACCAGCGGCACGACCTCGGCCCCGAAGGGCGTGGTTCTGCGCCACAGCCACCTGCTCAGTTATGTGATGGGCACCGTCGAGTACGCGTCGGCGGAGGAGACGGATGGCGCACTCGTCAGCGTGCCCCCGTACCACATCGCCGGTATGGGCACGATTCTGACGAACATCTACGCCGGCCGTCGCATCGTCTATCTTCCGCATTTCGATGCACAGCGCTGGCTCGACGTCGCGCGCGACACCGCTGTCACGTCGGCGATGGTGGTGCCCACGATGCTGGACATGATCGTCGACACCCTCGACGGAGCAGAGGCGGACGTACCCACGTTGAAGTCGCTGTCGTACGGCGGGGCCCGCATGCCACTGCCCACCCTCGAAGCCGCGTTGCGTGCGTTTCCGGGGGTCGGTTTCGTCAACGCCTACGGTCTCACCGAGACCAGTTCGACTATCGCATTGCTCGGACCCGACGATCATCGGGATGCACTCTCCAGCAGTGACCCCAACGTGCGAGCCCGTCTCGGTTCCATCGGACGTCCTGTTCCCGGCATCGAGATTGTGATTCGAGACGCCGAGGACAACCCCGTCGGGATCGGCGAGCAGGGTGAACTGTGGGTGCGAGGCCCGCAGGTTTCCGGTGAATACATGGGGTCGGGGTCGTCGCTCGACGACGAGGGGTGGTTTCCGACGCGCGACCTCGCGTACCAGGATGCGGACGGATTTCTGTTCGTGGTCGGCCGCAACGACGACACCATCATTCGCGGCGGCGAGAACATCGCACCGGCGGAAATCGAGGATGTCCTGATCCGTCATCCGAAGGTACGGTCCGTCGCGGTTGTCGGCATTCCCGATGACCGTTGGGGCCAGGCGATCGCTGCGACCGTGGTACCCGAGCCCGGTGACCAGCCCGACCCGGAGGAACTGCGCCAGTACGTCAGAGCGCACCTGCGCGGATCCCGCACTCCCGACCTGATCGTCTTCCGCTCGGAACTTCCGTCCACCGCGACAGGGAAAATTCTGCGACGCAACATCGTCGCAGACATTCTCGCCGACAGCGCAACCGTCGTTTCCGTGTGAACAGCCCACTCTCCCCATCTCAGCCATCTCAGGAAGGACCGCACTCATGCTGAAGACCGGAGCACGCCTGCGCAGTCAGGTCTGCACTACAGAAGTCATCGTCGTTCGTGCCGACAACCCGCCGGCCGCCCTGAACTGCGGGGGCCATCCCATGATCGAGATCGGCAAGCCCGTCACCGAAGGACTCACGATCGACAGCGCCTTCGCCGCCGGCAGTGTTCTCGGCAAACGTTATCGCGACGCCGAGGCCACGGTCGAGATCCTGGTGACCAAGCCCGGCAGCGGCAGCCCCGCGCTCGGCGATCAACTGCTCGAGCTCAAAACGGCCCAGCCGCTGCCCTCGAGTGACTGACCGGAACCGATGAGATACGCGGCAGATTCGGACCGGGACGGGCAATCGCCCTCTGCCCCTGCCGATAACGAGCGTGGTCCCCTGGCCGGACTTCGGGTCGTGGAGTTGGTCAACGCAGGACCGAGCGGATACGCCGCCATGGTGCTCTCCGACCTCGGCGCAGAGGTAGTGTGCGTGCAGCGACCGGGCCTGCCGCGAAGCGCCGACGATCAGATCCGACGGGGACGCACGCTCGTAGCTGCCGACCTGAGCGATCCCGATTCCGTGGCGGAAGTACTCGACCTCATCGCTCGCGCCGACGTGCTGGTCGAGGGTTTCCGGCCCGGGGTCGCCGAACGACTCGGGCTCGGCCCAGATGATTGCCTCGCCCGCAATCCGCGGCTCGTCTACGCGCGTGTGACCGGCTGGGGACAGTACGGCCCTCGGTCCGGGCAGGCCGGGCATGACATCAATTTCCTTGCACCGACGGGCATCCTGCATGCAATGGGGCGTCCCAATGATCGGCCCGTACCGCCCCTCAACCTGATCGGAGGGTTCGCCGGGGGCTCGATGTTCCTCGTCGTCGGCATCCTGTCGGCACTGTGGGAGCGTGCCGCATCCGGACGCGGGCAGGTGGTCGATGTCGCCGCGGCCGATGGTGCGGCGTTGTTGGCCCAGTTCAACTGGTCGCTGCGCGGCAGCGGTGCGTGGTCCGACAGAAGGGGCGAGAATCTCGTCGACGGCAGCTGCCCGTATCTCGACACCTACGAGTGCGCCGACGGCCGATATATGGCCGTGGGTGCATTCGAGAAGAAGTTCTACGGGCGGACGCTCGATGCCCTCGGACTCGACGAAGCCGCGGTGCCCGATCGCGGCGACCGCGAAAACTGGCCCGCCCTACGAGAAATCCTCGCCGCCCGGTTCCGTACCCGCACCCGAGACGAGTGGGCCGAGATATTCGATACGGTCGACGCCTGCGTCACCCCCGTTCTGACGTTCGGTGAAGCTCCTGCCGATCCTCATTTCATCGCGCGAAACACTTTCGCCGAGCTCGACGAAGTGGTCCAACCGCTTCCCGCCGCCCGGTTCTCTCGTACTCCGGCGCCGACACCCAGCGCTCCGCCTCGCATCTCCGTCGCTCCCCGGCACATGTGGCGCGAGCACGACACCGCACGATCCGACTCTGGAGAGGAATATCCATGACTTCACCCGGTGTGACCACGACCGCGCCTTCCGCCCTGATCGAACGTCACGGCCACGTCATGCTCATCACGCTCAACCGTCCCGAGGCCCGCAACGCGGTCAACGCTGAAATGTGTCTCCTTGTCGGCGACGCTCTCGAGGAAGCCGACCGCGATCCCGAGATTCGCGCCGTCGTCCTCACCGGCGCCGGGGATAAAGCGTTCTGCGCGGGAGCAGACCTCAAAGCGATCACCCGCGGCGAGCGCATCATCCCGGAGGGACGCGAAAAGTGGGGATTGGCAGGATATGTCGGTCACGCCATCAGCAAGCCTACGATTGCTGCAGTGAACGCTCCCGCGCTCGGCGGCGGAGCCGAACTCGTTCTGGCCAGCGACCTCGTCATCGCAGCGGATACGGCCGTGTTCGGACTGCCGGAGGTCAAGCGCGGACTTATCGCCGGCGCCGGCGGCGCGTTCCGCCTGACTGCCAAACTCCCGCAGACCGTGGCGATGGAACTACTGATGACGGGCGATTCCATTACTGCTCAGCGGGCGCTCGAACTGCACCTCGTCAACCGTGTCGTGCCGGCGGCCGATGTGCTCACCACCGCACTCGAACTCGCAGAGGCGATCGCTGCGAACGCACCTCTGGCCGTACAAGCGCACAAGCGAATCGCCTTGGCTCAGAATGCTTCCGGCGAAGATTCCGGTTGGCAGATGACGTCCGATGCACTGCCCACCATCGCATCGTCTGATGATGCGAAAGAGGGACCGCGCGCATTCGCCGAGAAGCGCGCCCCCGTATGGTCTGGACGGTGAGCGCGGTGAACCGAACAGTTCTGGTCACCGGTGGTACCGGAGGTCTCGGCTCCGTGGTCACGAAACACCTCCTCGACACGGGCTGGCGCGTCGTCGTGCCGTGGATCGTCCGCGAGGAACTCGACCGGCTCACCGAGCATCCGAACCTGCACCTTGTTGAGGCCGATCTGGCCGATGAGGGCAACGTCGAGACATTGCTGTCGGTGACAGCGGCGGATCCGCATGCACCGTTGTTCGGCCTGGTCAATCTCGTCGGCGGATTCACTGCTGGTCAGCGCGTGCACGAGGCACCGATCGAGGTGCTCGACTCGCAGCTCGATCTGAATCTGCGGACCGCATACACGGTCACCCAGGCATCTCTTCCGCATTTGATTCGCAACGGCGGAGGTTCCGTAATCTGCATGTCGGCGGCCGCGACCCGCCGACCGTTCCCAGGTGCAGCCTCGTACATCGCGTCCAAGGCTGCGGTGGTCGCGTTGGTCGAAACGCTTGCCCTCGAGTACATTGATGACCATATCCGTGTGAATGCGTTGCTGCCCTTCGTGATCGACACCCCGGGAAACCGCGCTGCAATGCCGGATTCCGACCGCCGATCCTGGTCGCAACCGGGAGACATTGCGAAGGTGATCGACTTTCTGTTGTCCCACAACGGAGCGGCGATTACCGGCGGCTCGATTCCGGTGACCAATGTCGGTTGAACAAGCGGTCCTTTCCCCGCGGGAGGCATCTACCACCGCATAGGACTCCGTGCCCGCATGTGTCGAGCCAGGTCACTGACTCACGCCGGTACATACGCATGGGCCAACGAGGTGTTCCTCGTCGGCGGCAGTGGCGGTGGCCATCACTGCCACTGCCACTGCCACTGCCACTGCCAGTGCCAGTGCCAGGACCGATTCATGTCGGTGTCCCGACCATTGCAGTAGCTGCCTACGGGACACGATCTACGTATACGGTGTCAGAAACTGGCCTCTACAGCCGAACACCCAAGTCAATCGGAGACGGCCACAGCCATCCCGGTGATCCACTCCTCAACCGGTTCGTAAACCAACGCGGAGAGCGGGCCACCGCCGCCTGCGGCGGATGCCGCGAGCCACGTGCGCACCTCGTTGGCCCCCGCGCCGGCGCGCGTGTGTGCCGAGTCGGCCAGCTCCACGAGTGCCGCACGGTCAGCGGCGGCGAACGCGTCGAGGAGGCTCTTGTCCCACTCGGGCTTGATCTTTTTGCGTGCGCCGGGAAGCCCCTCTGCAATTACCCGTGCGCGTTCCTTATCATCGATGTCGTAGGTGTCGAGCTCCAGACTCGGCGGTGAGTGCGACAGGCCGCCGGTACCGATCACGAGCACACGATCGCCCTGCTCATCGAGATAACGGCCCACCGCGTCACCGAAATCCAGTACCCGCCGGGCATGCGGCAGTGGCGCGGTCGCGCAGTTTATAGGGATTGGGATCACGGGGTATCGATCGAGAGCGCCCGTAAGGTCGCGCAACGGCTGCGCAAACGCGTGATCGAGTTCGATGTCGCGACAGACCCCGATGTCGAAGTGGGACTTGAGGAGGTGTTCGGCAAGCGCGCGTGCTCTGTCCTGTGGAACCGCCAACGCACCCGCGGCGTGCCCGCCCTCCGCGATGACCCCCGCCGACAGGGCCACACCGAACGTAGGCACGACGTGACGGAAGGCGCGTCGGTGGTCCCCTCCGAACAACACGATGTAATCGGGATCGAATTCGCGCACCCGTGCCGCAGCCCGTGCCAGGCCGTCCCGAAAGCTGGTCCCGAAGACCTTCTCCACATCTCGTTCCATGCCCGGACTGTGACTCGCACACACTACGAGCCTGTCGCGCTTTGCCATCTGCAGTCTCCTCGGTCACCGGGCCGTCGATCGGACTCAATATGACATAAACGTTAGATTATGGGGAGAGCTGCGTCGAGATACTCGGGAAATATCGTCAGACTCGGGCGAACAGTGCACGTTCGATCAGGAGGGAAAACAATTCGGTCTGCTCTTCGCGATCGACAGGTAGGCCGTTCGCCGCGAATGCCGCGGGGACCTCCTCGATGAGTGCGACCAGTAGGATGTGCGCCACGCGCACGTCGAGTGGATGACGTCGGGGCAGGTCACTGAGGGTGGTGCGCAACGCCCACCGCATATCGTCCACAACTTGACGACGCATGACGTCGAGGTCAGCGTGTGCCGGCGAGCGATCGATCCAGGTGCGATACACAGCCCGATACCGGTCGTGGAGGGAGAACGAGTCCCGCACCCACCGTCGCAGCTGAGTTCCATCGTGGTCGGTTGCTGGATCAAGGCGTCCGAAACGCCTTGCATCCGCAGCCAACTCATACGAACATTCCTCCGAAAGAGCGAGCAGCAGATCCAGCTTTTCATCGAAGTACTTGTACAGAGTGGTACGCGTGACCTCCGCGTCGGCTGCAATCTCGTCGACCTGCGCACGGTCGTAGCCGACTTCCGTCAACGCCCGTAGCGTCGAGCTCAGCAGCGCTCGCACGGTGCCTGCGGCGCGCGCCGACAGGCCTCCGAACCGAGCTTCGAACCCGCCGGAGCGCTTCCTCTCCTCCGGTGGTGGGACTCGGCGTGTCACCCACTCCGGAGGCTCATCCGCGCGAGGACAGACCGCCTCCGGCGGCGTACCGGGGTACAGCAATAGCTGAACCATCACCGCCAGAAAGTAGCCGAGCTCTGATCTCGTCTCGATGGCTCCCGACCGGTGCAGCGTGAAATTGAACCGCAGAATCAAGTTGGTGAGCACGATGGATGCGTGCATCGAGTCGAGAGAGACAGCCTCCTCGTTCCTCAAGATCGCTGCGAGTTGCTGGTGCAGCGCGGTGATCGTATCTGTGAGCGGGGAGGTACCTCGTTGCCCATCGACTCCGATGACCGCCCACTCCGCGAAGATCGGGAGGTAACGGTCGTAGATGGGGGCCCAACCCTCGATCCACTGGCGCAGCACGACGAAACCTTCGCGAGTGGGGCCGAGTCCGTGCAACGTGGCGACGAACTCTCTCGCCGCGCTCCCACACTCTTCCCTGAGTTCGAGCAGTATCTGGTCCTTGCCGGAAAAGTACTGGTAGAAGCTGGCTCGAGAGACACCCACTTCGCGGGTGATCTCCTGGACAGATACGGCAGAGAGCCCCCGCGCTGCGAACTGGTTCAACGCTACTGTCAGGATCCGTTCACGAGTGTGGCCGCCCCGCTCGCCGACAACAGCGGAGGCCGGACCGTATCCGCGTCGCCGGACAGACTCCATTTGGCAACCTCCTCGGAATGAACCATCCGATCGACACGATATCTCTGACAGCAAGTCAATCTAATCTAGCCCATCCTGTTCGCATACAAACCTTGCCAACAGCAGCTATAACGGTCTACTCGACTGGAGGTGCCGGTACAAAGGGTTGACTGCACGTCAGATTGTGAGCGACACTCGCGTTACTCCACTCCAGACGAACCCGCGATCCAGAGAGCATGGCGATATGACAGATAGCGGTTCCAGCAGCCTGTCCGAGCGTCCCGTTGTCATCGAGGCCGCGATAACACCCATCGGCCGCAATGCTCAAGACTTCACAGGAACGGTGACCACCGCCCTCGAATGCCTCGCAGCAGGGGCCTCGATCATCCACTATCGCCACGACTCCCGTCTGGATCCCGACGAAGCTCTCGTGGAGATGAGGCGCATAGGTCACGCCGTGCTGGACAAGGAGCCGTCTGCCATTCTTTACCCTGGCTCCCTGCCGGGCCCGTCCTTCCCTGACAGAGTTGCTCATTTTCGTCCCCTCGCCACGACGGGCACGATCGGCATGTTTCCGTTGAATCCCGGCTCGGTCATGATGGCGGGCTATGACAGTCGAGGATTTCCGGTGACCACCGATCGCGTCGGAGTCACATTCGACGATGCGCAGCGCGTAGTCCGACTGTCCGACGAGACCGGAGTTCCCCTGACCATCGGAGTACACGAGCCGGGCAATCTGCGGTTTGCACTGGCCTACGCACGCGCAGGAAAATTACCTGCCGGATCCATGGTCAAGCTCTACTTCGCCGGCGACCACAGTTCGTACGACGTCGGCAAACGCGCCCTCAACTTCGGCCTGCCACCCACTGTAGAGGCGCTCGATGCGTATCTGTCGATGTTGCGCGGCACATCTATTCCGTGGAGCGTCGCGGTGATCGGCGGCGAACTCCTCGAGACCCCTCTCGCGCGGTATGCGCTCGAACGCGGCGGTCACCTACGCGTCGGTGTGCAAGACACTGCCGGACTGTCCACCGCGTCCAACCGTGAGATGGTCGAGGCTGCAGGTGATTTGGTCGATTCGGTAGGTCGTCCTGTGGCATCCTGCCCCGAGGCACGTAACGTGTTGCACGGGTATATGTTCGAAGCTATGGACTAGCTCCGGAACTGCAGGAGGTTGTTGACAGTCGGGTCTTCCGATGAGAGGAAGACCGCACGTCACCACGAGAGCTCGAACGGCGTGCCAAGCACAAGCCGGCGGTACTGCGGCACGTCGAACCTGAGTTGGCTCACGTATTCGGCATGAACGACGCCTCACGTCTGTGACCTGCTGGTTCTCGTCGCGATCGAGCCGATTTCACGCACTAACAGCCCGGGTTTCAGGCTCGGCGGGTGGCGTTTATCAGGAAGGTGCGCACCAAGTCCGGGGCCACGGCCGTGCAGGTCGCCCGATACGTGGGCGGCCGGCAGGAGATCGTCAAACATCTCGGTTCCGCCCACACCGACGTCGAACTCGGATGCTCCTCGAACGCGCTCGTGCCTGGCTCGAACCCGACCAGCAGGCCCTCGACCTGGGCGTCACACCCCAGATTCCGGTCGAAAAGGCCCTGGTCGGCGGGCAGAGCGCACTGCTCGAGCCTACAGCCGAACCCCCGCAGGTGGACGCGCCGGGACGTACCGAATCGACCGGGTCGGTGCTGCTGCGGCAGGTGTTGACCGAGGTGTACGACCAACTCGGCTTCGGGATCGTCGACGACGCGGTGTTCCGCGATCTGGTGAACCCGGATCGAAACTCGACGCCGGCCGGGTCCTGCAGGACCTCGGGGCGGACCCGCCGAGCTACGCGACGATCAAACGTCACTTGGGCCAGATCATCGATACGATCACACCGCGGCACGGCCGCTCAGTGGTCAACAACTCTCGCAAACGTGCCGAACCGGTATGGGATCGGGCGGCGCATCCGAATGCGTGGAGGGCGGTGTGGCAGTATTCGCGCAGCCGCGCCGCTCGTGACGAGAAGACTTTGAATGCGCAGGAAGCCCGTGCCCGGGCGGTGGTCGACGGGGACACCGCACCGAAGTCCACGCGGTTCGTGACGGTAACCGCGAAAGGCCGGCGGCTGGATACGGCGTCGCTCGAGCGTGCGCGGATGCAGGCCAGGCCTTCGCCGCCACCGCCGACGCGGATCCACGCCTGACTGCGCTGACCTGCATATTCGCCCAATACCCCGCCCTACTTACCCGGCACCCTCACATCGATCGGTCGATCGCCATCACCGTGGGGAATCGCCGCAGCATCATTCATTCTCGGCTTCATCGCGCTACGAGACTTGTCGATCCAGGCCCGCCCAACCGCGAGAAATCGCGTTCCTGTTCCCTGTCATCATCGACGGGACGATCCTGCAAGCGAAGATGGGTGTGGTCACCCGCCGACACGACCGCCGGGCACGCGCGCTTCGAAATGTTCCTGAAGAAATGCCACAGCATTGATACAAATCGCGGAGACTACACCATGAGACAACGGGCGAACGTGCCGATCGCAGCGTCCCGAAATGTCACCGGCCGCGAGACCCTACATCGATGTAGGGTCTCGAGAACCGTGGCGGAATCTCACGATGGGTGGCGGGCCGGTGGCGGATCCGCCATTGTTGTGAGACACGCCCATGTCGAATGTCGGGTCAACAGGTCGTCAGGGTCGATGCTCGATGGTGAAGGACTGGCGGTGGTGCGGTCCGCAACAGCCCCTCGAAGATGTTCAAAATGGTGACATTACGCTCGCTACCAGGGAGATGAGGCTGGCCGGCGGGAACGTCAACCACATCTTGTCCCCGACAGCCGGGTGAACGAAGCGCCGCTGATGCGCGCCGGCATCAGGACTATCGACCGTGGTGAGCTCAGACACGGCGGCGCCGCCAAGCCCACATGCACAGCGCGATTCCCACAAGGGACACCGCAGGTAGTACCCACCTCCACCGGCGCAGTGTCATAAACCGCTGGTACTGCTCGCTCGACAAGAACTGCAAACCCGGCCGATTCGCAGTGGGCGGTTCCCACCAGTAACTTCCCGATCCGGTCAACACCTGAGGCCACGCGAAGACGGCCACCGTGGCCGCGACAAGAATGCATGTCGAGGGGAACACCACCCAGAACCACGGAAACCCGGAGGCGCGGCCAAGCTGGTCCCGCCGTGGCGCGACCACGCCCGTCACCAACACCATCAGCGCTAGAACGCCAAGCACCAACCATGCCATGCGACTGGACGATACGGGGCTTCACCAGGGCCATCGGCACGGCCCGCTTCCTGATCGCGGAAGAAATGCCAGGAAATTGAGACAGGTCGCCGCAATCATGTCGTGAGACAAGCGCCAAGTCCACAGGTCGCGGCGTCTCAAATGCCACCGGCAGCGAGACCCTACAATGATCGACGACCTGATCTACCATTACGACCAGTACGACGTGGATTCCGTGCTGATCAACTGCCACTACCCGATCGCCCCGGACAAGTTCGTACTCAAGTACGGCATCGCGGTCAAGAAGACCGACGCGGTCCCGGCCGAGATCGCGGATCAGCTCGTCGACGCGATGATCGGCTACATCGGGATCGGGTTCGAGCAGGACATCGAGATCTGGAAGAACAAGACCCGCATCGAGAACCCGCTGCTAACCAACGAGGACGGCCCGGTCTACCAGCTACGCCGATGGTACGAACAGTTCTACGTCGACGTCGCCGACGTCACCCCGGAGATGGTGGACCGCTTCGAGTTCGAACTCGACACCACCAAGCCGGTCGAGGCGTGGAAGCAGGAGGTCGCCGACAATCTTGCCCAGCGAGCTTCCGCGGGTGCGCCGGCCTGATGCAGCGCGTCGAGTGTGAGCGCTGCGGCGTCGCGGTCCTCGTCGAGAAGCACAGCTGGCAGCACACGAGCGTCCAGTGGGATACCGATCGGCCCGACACCGTCTGTGACGAGTACCAGGACGGTTCGGCGCCCACGTCGGGCGGGGCGGGTGGGGAGATGCTCGGCGCTTCGTGAGTCCATCGCCCTCGCCGCCGTGGACGGCCGCATCCCGATAACCGACTGAGCACCGCCGACAAGAACAATGGGAGCAGAAATCATGATCGACAAAGACAAGTACGGCCCGTGGGCATTCATCGCCGGAGGATCGGAAGGCGTCGGAGCCGGCTTCGCCGAGGAAGCTGGCGAAGGCGGGACTGAACCTCGTGCTGCTCGCCCGCAAGCCGGGACCGCTCGAGGAGACCGCGGCCAAGGCACGCGCTCACGGAGTCGAAGTGCGTACCCTCGCCCTCGACCTGCTGGCCACCGACGCGCTCGACCGCATCAAGGAGGTGACCTCCGATCTCGAGGTGGGTCTGCTGATCTTCAATGCGGGCGCCAACACCTACGGCCACGAGTTCGTCACCGGTGACCTCGACGCCTGCCGGCAGGTGCTCACCCTCAACATCGACCGTCAGCTCGAGCTGACGCAGATCTTCGGCGCACCGATGCGCGAGCGCGGCCGGGGCGGCATCATCCTGCTCGGTTCGCTGGCCGGATTCGTCGGCGCCGAGCACATGAGCATCTACGCTTCCGCGAAGGCATTCACCCGAGTCTTCGCCGAGGGCCTCTGGGTCGAGCTCGGTGAACACGGTGTCGATGTCCTCCAACCGGTGCTGGGCGTCACCCGCACTCCCGCCATGGAGAGGGTCGGCCTCGACTTCGACATGCCGGGCCTGAACGCGTCGGACCCCTACGACGTCGCGCGTGAGGGACTCGAGCATCTCACCGACGGACCGATCTGGGTCGCGGGCGGCAACTACGAACTGGCTTCCAAGCGAGCCGGATTCCCGCGCGGCGAAATTGTGCGCGAGGTGTCCGCCGAAACTCGCGCGATGATGGGCCGGTAATGCCCGACGCAGCTGCGAACATCCCCCGCTCACCGTCGACCGGAGTCATCGTCACCGGCGGCGCCTCCGGAATCGGATTGGCCTCGGCGCGAGCGGTCGCGCGCGACGGCCGGCCGGTTGCGCTCTGGGACCTCAACGAGCCGAAGGCCGTCGCCGAGGCCGAGCGTATCGCCGACGAATTCGGCGTCGCTGCCGTCGGAGTGGGCGTCGACCTCAGCGATCCCGCCCTCTATGCGGCGGCGCTGGATGCCACCAGGGCGGCGCTGCCGAATATCGGCGGGCTGGTCCACGCCGCGGGAATCGTCGACACCGGATCGCTCGAGGGTGTGAGCGTGGATGTGTGGGATCTCGGCATCAACACGCATCTGCGTCCCTGATTCTCCTGGTCAAGGAACTGCTCCCGGATTTCGAGAAGAATCTCAGGGATCGGCGATCGTCGGTATCTCGTCGATCAACGCGACTCTCGGCAACGCGATCAACCCGGTCTACTCGGCGGCCAAGGGCGGCATGCTGTCGATGGTCCGGTCCCTCGCAGACCGGCTCGGCCCCAGCGGCACACGGATCGACTGCGTGTCGCCGGGTCAGATCCCGACCCCGATGCTGCAGCCCACGGTGGATGCGCTCCCGGAGGGCACGTTCGAACGGCGGATCCTGCTGGGCCGCTTGGGACGTCCCGAGGAGGTCGCGAGCGCGATGCGGTTCCTGCTGTCCGACGAGGCCGCCTACATCACCGCGACCGAACTGGTCGTCGACGGTGGCAACATCTCGTCGCAACGGATGTGACAGTCGCCGGCTCGTCTGTCCGGTGACGCCCGCTACCGGTACGACGCGCGCAGGGTTTTCTTGTCGAGCTTGCCCAGCGGCGTGAGCGGCAGAGCGTCGAGGAAATCGATCGACTTCGGCGCGTGCACCGATCCCTTTGCCGCACGCACTTTCTCGATGAGCTCCTCGTCGGGCACGGTCTGGCCTTCCCGCAGCACGACGCACGCCTTGACGGCTTCGCCCCACTTCTGGTCGGGCACCCCGACAACGGCGACCGACGCGACGGCCGGGTGCGCCGAGATCACGTCTTCGATCTCCCGCGGGAAAACGTTGAAGCCGCCGGTGACGATCATGTCCTTCTTGCGGTCGACGATGGTGAGGAAGCCGTTCTTGTCGGCGCACGCCACGTCGCCGGTGTGCAGCCAGCCACCGCGCAACGCTTCGGCCGTCTCCTCCGGCTTGTTCCAGTACCCCTTCATGACGAGTGGTCCGCGCACACAGATCTCGCCGAGTTCACCCTGCGACACCTCGTCGAGGTCGTCGTCGAGCAGTCGCACGTCGAGCCACGACACGGGACGTCCGCACGAGGCGAGGCGTTCCGGGTCGTCGACGAGGTGCTCTTCCTTGCGCAGCACCGAGATCGTCATGCCGCATTCGGACTGGCCGTAGAACTGGAAGAACACCTGGCCGAGGCGCTCGATGCCTTCGCGCAGGCGGGCCGGCGACATCGCCGACGCACCGTAGAACAGTGTTTCCAGGCTGGACAGGTCGCGGGAGTCGAAGTCGGGGTGGTCGAGCAGCATGTAGATCATGGTGGGCACCAGCATGGTGGCGTTGATGCGGTGCTTTTCGATGGTTTCGAGGACGAGGCCCGGCTCGAAGTACGGCAGCACGTACAGGCAGCCGCCGCGCAGCAGCGTCGGCACGAAGAAGGCCGCACCCGCATGCGAGAGCGGCGTGCAGATCAGGAACCGCGGCTGCTCGGGCCACTGCCATTCGGCCATCTGGATCTGGGTGAGGGCGACCCCCGACCGGAACGAACCCATGACGCCCTTGGGTTTTCCGGTGGTGCCACCGGTGTACACCATCGACGACGTGCCCTCGGACTCGACGGGTGCGGCGACGAGCCGCTGCTCGGTGAACCGGTCGGCGAGGGCGAGGATGTCGGTGCCCACCTTCGACGGCCCCAACGAGAACAGGTTCTTCAGCGTCGGCACCTGGGAGCGGAGTTCGGCGGCGCGGTCCTCGAAATGGGTGGGGTCGAAGATGAGGGTTTCGATCTCGGCGTCGGAGGTGATGTAGAGGTGGTCGGCGAGCGAACCCATGGGATTGAGCGCGCTGTTGCGGCATCCGGCGACCATTGTCGCGCCCATCGAGATGAGAACTTCGGGGCGGTTCTTCGACAGCATCGCCACCGACGAACCCTGCCCGACGCCGACGGAAGCGAGGGCCTGCTGGAATCGGCTGATGGCGGCGCGCATCTCGGCGCCGGTGAGGACGACGTCGCCGAGGTGCAGCGCCGGACGGTCGGCGCTGCGGTCGAGCGCGGTGATGAGCAGGTCCGGGGTGAAGACGGGCCGGTGCAGGTCGGCGTACTCCTCGGGCATGGTCGTCCTTCCGATCGTCGTTGCCGGTGCGGCCGAAGCGACGGTTCCCCGGCCGATGTGGCGGCAATCACCCGCCGACCGTCACGATAACCGCTGGACGGTCAAAACTGAAACATGTTCCATTCTGTTGTGGCGGAGGTTCCTCGCCTAGAGTCGTGGCAACATCGGCAACACCACTCGGGGGATCACGCATGCAGTCGGCCACGCCCGCACCGACCGACACGGACACGGTGGTATCCGCCACCGTCGTCGAGCACCACCGCCTCCGGCACGATCTCGCCGTCGTCCGCCTCGAATGCAGCGACGGCATCGTCCCCTTCCGCGCCGGCCAGTACGTCGACGTCACCGTGCCGCAGCACCCCAACCTGCCGCGCCGCCTCTCGCCCGCGCTGCCACCGTCCATGGACGGCAAACTCGAATTCCACGTGCGCGCGGTGCCCGGCGGATGGGTCAGCGGAGCGATCGTCGCCGACACGAAGGTCGGGCAGGTGTGGTCCATCGGCGCAGCCCGCGGCGGCGACCTCCACATCGACGACACGGGTCGCATCGTCATCATGATCGCCGGCGGCACGGGGCTCGCGCCGCTGCGCGCCCTCATCCTCGACACCGCCCGCCGGGCACCGCGCGCACGTGGAATTCGAGTTTGCCGACCATGGACGGTGGCAGCGCGGGCGAGAGTCGGCGCGGCAGGTTGGGGTG
>NZ_JAUZMZ010000060.1:0-27173 GCF_036327435.1 Rhodococcus chondri
ACGCCCGCGCCCTCATGCACCTGATGCAATCACTGGTCATGGTCTCCTTCCCCATCGAAGTCTGGAAACAACCCCGCGTCCCCGACAGCGGCGCCGCCTGGGCCGAACTCATCAAGGAACCGGTGGTCTGACCACCCTCACGACGATGCGATGCCCGTACTCGCACCACGGCCCCTTCGGGATCCGCGGGGCGGGTGCGGGCATCGCCCGTTGCGATCGCAAACTGTGATCGACCCAGAGCCTCCGCGAGCACATTAGTGCTCGATTACAAGTCCGAATTGCACGAAAGCTCCCACATTTTTGCGTCTCGGGCGGCGTGATTGGATGTGCTCGAGATCTTGGTCGGTCGCCGCGACGGTGATCAGCCAGGTCCGCCGCAGCCCCGCCATCGCCCCCGCGAGAGGAAAAGAATGACCGATTACGAGACGCTGAATTTCTTCACCGACCCGGATCTCGTCGAGAACCCGTACCCGTACTACGACGCCATGCGTCAGGGGTGCCCGGTCAAGCGGGAACCGCATCAGAACGTCATGATGGTCACCGGATACGAAGAGGCCATCCAGGTGTTGAGCGACGAGAAGACGTTCTCCTCGTGCATCTCGGTGACCGGTCCGTTCTCCGGGCTGCCCGTGCCCCCCGAGAGCGACGACATCAGCGAGTTCATCGAGGAGCACCGCCCCTCGCTGCCGATGAACGACCAGCTCCCGACGATGGACCCGCCCCAGCACACCGATCACCGCGCTCTGCTGATGCGCCTGATCACCCCCAAACGGCTCAAGGAGAACGAAGAGTTCATCTGGGGCCTGGCCGACAAGCTCCTCGACGACGTCCTCGCCAAGGGTGAGGGCGACTACATCACCGGATTCGCCGCACCGTTCGCGATGCTCGTCATCGCCGATCTGCTGGGCGTCCCGGAGAGCGATCATCAGGAGTTCATCGAGGGCCTGAATATCCAGGTCGAGAAGGGCTTCTCGCTGGGCAGCACCGACGGCGAGGCGCTCAAGCTCAACCCCCTCGAGTTCCTGTACAAGAAGTTCGGCGACTACATCGTGGACCGCCGCGCGAACCCCACCGACGACGTCCTGACCGGCCTGGCGACGGCGACGTTCCCGGACGGGACGCTGCCTCCCGTCGACGATGTCCTTCGCATCGCGGCGAACGTCTTCTCCGCCGGCCAGGAAACGACGGTACGCCTGCTCAGCTCGGCGCTCCGCATCCTTGCCGAGAATCCCGAACTCCAGAAGACCCTGCGCGCCGACCCGGAGCTCATCCCCAACTTCACCGAAGAGGCACTGCGCGTGGAGAGCCCGATCAAGGGGGACTTCCGGCTCGCCAAGGCACCCACCACCGTCGGGGGCGTCGACGTTCCCGCCGGCACGATCATGATGCTGGTCAACGGTGCCGCCAACCGCGACCCCCGCCAGTTCACGGATCCGGGCGAGTTCGATCTCGAGCGGCGCAATGCGCGTACCCACATCGCATTCGGACGCGGTATCCACTCGTGCCCCGGCGCCCCGCTCGCCCGTACGGAAGCACGCGTGGGTATCCAGCGACTTCTCGAACGGACCAGCGAGATCAAGCTCTCCGAGACGGTGCACGGCCCGGAAGGCGATCGGAAGTTCGGCTACCTCCCGACGTTCATCCTGCGGGGCCTGCTGGCGCTGCACCTGGAATACACGCCCGCGGAAGGCAACGACAAGTGAAGGTTTCTGTCGACGACGATGCCTGCCGCGGCCACGGAGTCTGCCTCGCAACATGTCCCGAGGTGTTCGACCTGAGCGACGGCGGCTACGCCGTGACACTCGTCTCGGAGGTTCCGTCCCAGCACGAGAACGCGGTTCGTGACGCCGCCGCGAATTGCCCCGAGCGAGCAATCACGGTCGTGTAGAGGAATACCGTTCCATCACAACGCTTCACAGCAAGGAGGCCCGCCTCCCGCGCGGTTCGGCCCCGTGCGGGAGGCGGGCGTCTTTCTCTACTGTCGCTTGCGCCTCTGCCATTACCGATAGAATGGCATTCTCGTCTGTAGAAGCAAGATGTGGCACCAAGGAGAATTCATGCCCAAGGCGTACGTCGTCCTCACCGAGGCCATCCGGGATCACGCGGGAATGGCCGAGTACGGGAAGGCGTCGGCACCGTCCCTCCGCGCGAGCGGCGCATCCGTTCTGGCAGTCGAAGCGAATCCGCATGTTCTCGAGGGCGAGTGGCACGGCGACCGCACCGTCGTCCTCGAATTCGAATCCGTGGAGGCGGCCCAGGCATGGTACGACTCGGAGGAGTACCAGGCCGCGAAGCCGCTACGACAGGCTGCTGCCGAGACCAATGCGGTGATCCTGACGGGATTCGAAATGCCTGGGTGAACAGCGCCACGCACCGTCAGCTCGTTCTGACAACCACCGGTGAGTCCATAGCTGCGCTGAATTGCGCGATGCGTGCCCTCCCGGAGCGGCTCCGGCCCTTCCGATCGCGGGTCGACCATGCCGCAGACTGCATCACCCACCGCACAGACCATGGCGACCGGAACCGTCCCGAATCCGTCACGCGCCTGTCGACCCCGAAAACGATTACCGGAGGACAGCTCTCGGGTCGCGGCGGGGACGCCGCGCGCAATGTCGCGTGGTCGATCATCAGGCGACGGGTCGATAACGGGGCGGCGCGGCCGATCTTCGTCGGCCATGCCGAATCGCGCTGTGATATCCGAGATCCGTCGCAGCGACTCCATCCGAAGACTCATGCGACCAACTCCGTCAAGGCGCTGGGCCCGTAAGAGACGTAGATTCAGCTCGTCGGCACACCGCCCCAGCACTCGAGAAGGAGTCACCATGAGAATCCTGAACGCTATGCAGGCAGCCGCCCGATCCCTGGCCGCCGCGTTGATCCAGCCCGCCTCGGCCCACTGCGACACCGAGGACGGTCCGGCCGTCCAGGACGGCCGCAGGGCACTGGAGACCGGCAACCCCAACTACGCTCTGAAGTGGGTCCACGCCGAAGGTGAGGAGGAGGTGCGCGCCTCGTTCGACGCCGCCCAGGCCGCCCGCGGCAGGCAGGACGCCGACCGGGCCGCGCGCGCATTCCTGGAAACGCTGGTTCGCGTGCACCGGGCCGGTGAGGGGGCCGGGTTCGACGGCATCCAGCCGACCGGCACCGAGCTGCCGGCCGAGGTCGTGGCAGCGGACGCCGCGCTGGATGCGGGGACGATCGAGCCGCTGCGTGGGCTCATTCCCGACGATCGCTGGGACGAGCTGCAGAAGCGCTTCACTGTGGCGCTGGCCAAGAAGGGGTTCGACGTCGACGACCTGGACGCGGCGAGGGACTACGTCGCGGCGTACGTCCAGTTCTTCAAGTACGCCGAGGGGGAGGACGACCACCACCACCACGGCTCACACGACCACGCCGTCCACCAACACCGGTGACAGCCCTCCCGGCATGGTTCACCCGCGTCGAGTCGGACTCGATGGCCCCGGGCCTGCGTGACGGGCAGCTGGTCCTGACGATCGCACCCCGACGGAAGCACCGATTCCGCCGGGGCGTGATCGTTGCGGTCGACTCCCGAGAGATCGGGCAACGAATCGTCAAGCGAATCATCGGCCTGCCCGGCGATCGTCTGCGCCTCGACGGCAGCCATGTCTGGGTCGACGAGCAGCTTCTGGACGAGCCGTACGCCTCAGCAGCAACCCACCGGGCGAGCTTCGATGTGCCCGCCGGCCACTACTTCCTGCTGGGCGACAATCGCGACGCCTCCAGCGACTCCCGCAGCTGGCGGCAGCCATATGTGTCGCGATCGGAGATTGCGGGCATCCTGCTCTTGTTGCGCTCTCGCCAACGGCGAAACGGTCCTGATCCAGCCGGCCGAGCGACCCGGAACGCGGCAGAGAAAGATGTGCGCCGAGCACCATCCCTTCGGAGCACCAGGGCATCGATCACCGCACGAGCTCGGTGATCGCCCATCGCCCGTCCCCTTGGAGTTCGAGTACCCGATCGTGGAAGCTGTCCAGAGTGCTCCGATGTCCGACGCTGACGATCACCGCCTCCGGGAGCGCGGTCCGCAACGTGCGGTAGAGCAAGTTCTCGAGCCCCTCGTCGACGGCCGCGGTGGCTTCGTCCAGGAAGACGATCGCCGGCTCGGACAGCAGGATCCGCGCGAAACCGAGCCGCTGTTGCTCACCGGGAGACAGGGTGCGCGCCCAATCGGATTCGGCGTCGAGGCGGTCGACGAGATGCCCGAGCGCAACCTTCTCGAGCACCTGCCGCAGCGCATCGTCGTCGTGTACCGAGGTGTGGGGATAGGTCACGGCATCGCGCAGGGTACCCAGCGGCGTGTACGGGTTCTGGGACAGGAACAGCCCGTCGCCGGCGGGCCGGTCGATGCCGCCCCGCGCATACGGCCACAGCCCCGCGATCGTGCGCAGCAGCGTGGTCTTCCCGCTGCCCGACGGCCCGCGCACGAGCAGGGCCTGGCCGGGCGTGACGCTGAGCGACAGGTCGGTCACCAACGGCTTCCCCGAAGGAGTGCCGACGGACAACCCGCTCAGACTCAGCCGGTCGCCCTGCGCGCTCGGCACGAGGGTGGGTAGCTCGCCGGCCTGTCGTGAGGTGTCGAGCAGACCGTTGAGGCGGATCGTGGTGGCCCGGAACGCAGCGAAGTCGTCGTAGGACTCACGGAAGAACGACAACGAGTCGTGCACCTGCCCGAAGGCGTTGCTCGTCTGCATGACGTCACCGAGGGTGATCTGCCCGGCGAACAGCCGAGGGCCCTGCACGAGAAATGGAAAGATCACCGCGGTCTGGTTGACGGTCAGGTTGAATCCGTCGAACTTGAGCATCCGGAACACGATGTGCCACCAATTGCGGATGACCGCAGCGAATTTCGAGAGCAGTCCGCCACGCTCGACGCCCTCACCGCGGTAGAACGCGATGGATTCGCCGTATTCACGTACTCGCACCAGCGCATAGCGGTAGGTCGCGCCGAGTTTCTCGTTGAGGAAACTCAACTGGATCAGCGGACGGCCGATCCAGAAGGCGACCGCCGTGGTGACGAGTACGTAGACGAACACCAGGAACACCATCGCGCGCGGTATCTCCGTACCGAACACGGTCAACGGTCCGGACAGATCCCACAGGATGCCGGTGAAGCTCACGATCGAGAGCACGGCGGTGACCGCACCCATGGACAACACCCGGGTCGTGGTGACGAAGTCGGTGACGTCGACCTGGATGCGCTGGTCGGGGTTGTCGATCGGCGACTCGACGAACCGATCCTTGTAGAAGGACCCGGTTCGCAACCACGTGTCCACGAGGCGTGCGTTCAAGTGGGTCCGCCATCGGATATCGAGCGTCTGCCCGATCAGATAGGTGATCAGGGCCCGCAGCACATGCACCGTGGCCAGCACCGCGAAGATCCTCATGAACCGCCAGAACGCGGGCTCGTCCAGATTCTGGATAGCGGTGTAGAAGTCGTTGTACCAGTACGAGAACAGCACGTTCATCCGCACCGCGAATACGGTGAACAACAGCACCAGCGCGGCCAGAGCGAGACCACCTACGCCGTTGCGCGGGTCGAAGTACGACGCGGCGATCCGCCACCACTGCCGGCCCCAGCGCGTGAACCGCACCACCGCGGCGAGCACGGCGACGAATACGACGACGGTGATCGCGTACGCCTTCGCCGTCCAGATCACGCTGTCGAGGACGACCGTTCCCCAATCGAGCATTTCGACCTCCGACCCGCGTCAGTGGGCGTCGAGCACTCCCAGGATCGCCCTGTGTCCGGCGCGGCAGGCGAAAAACGGGAAAACGCCGGGCGGCGAAGTCCGGAACCCGTCGTGCTCGGTGAGTTCGCGCAGCCGTCCACGCCCCGGACATTGACGTACGACGGACAGTGTGGAAACCTAATAATCATCAATGAGAGCGGCATTCTCATAGCTGAGATCGCCTTCCCGAGAGGTAGCGCCTTGCCCCACTTCACCAAACCGGCCGAGGGAAGCTGGACCGAAAGCTTCCCCGGGCTCGGCACCGCCCCGGTCGACTACACCGACTCCATCGACCCCGCCTTCTTCGAAGCCGAACGCGAAGCGATCTTCAAACGCACCTGGCTCTACGTCGGCCGCGTCGAACAACTGCCCCGCACCGGCAGCTACTTCACCAAGGAACTGCCCTCCGCCGGACCGGGCACCTCCCTGGTCATCGTCAAAGGCAACGACGGCAAGATCCGCGCCTTCCACAACGTGTGCCGCCACCGCGGCAACAAACTCGTCTGGAACGACTTCCCCAACGAGGAAACCGCCGGCAGCTGCAAGCAGTTCACCTGCAAATACCACGCCTGGCGCTACAGCCTCGAAGGCGAGCTGACCTTCGTCCAGCAAGAAGGCGAATTCTTCGACCTCGACAAGAAGGACTACGGCCTCAAGGACGTCCGCTGCGAAACGTGGGAAGGGTTCATCTACATCAACCTCGACCCCGACGCGATCGCCCTGGTCGACTACCTCGGCGACTACGCCAAGGAACTCGAAGGCTACCCCTTCGACAAGATGACCGAGGTCTACAGCTACCGCTCCGAAATCGGCGCCAACTGGAAACTGTTCATCGACGCCTTCGCCGAGTTCTACCACGCCCCCATCCTGCACATGAAGCAGGCGGTCAAGGAAGAAGCCGAAAAGCTCGCCGGCTACGGCTACGAGGCCCTGCACTACGACCTGCAGCCCCCGCACTCGATGATCTCCTCCTGGGGCGGCATGGCACCGCCGAAGGACCCCGCCATGGTCAAACCCATCGAACGCGCCCTGCGCTCGGGCCTGTTCGGCCCCTGGGACAAACCCGACATCGAGGGCCTCGACCCCCTGCCCAAGGCCCTGAACCCCGCCAACTTCCACAGCTGGGGCCAGGACAGCTTCGAATTCTTCCCCAACATGACCCTGCTCATCTGGGAACCGGGCTGGTACCTGACCTACAACTACTGGCCCACCGCCGTCGACAAGCACATCTTCGAAGCCAGCCTCTACTTCGTCCCCCCCAAGAACGCCCGCGAACGCCTCGCCCAGGAACTCGCCGCGGTCACCTTCAAGGAATACGCCCTCCAGGACGCCAACACCCTCGAAGCCACCCAAACCATGATCGGCACCCGCGCGGTCACCGAATTCCCCCTCTGCGACCAAGAAGTGCTCCTGCGCCACCTCCACAAGACCGTCGCCGACTACGTCAAGGAGTACCAGCGATGACCACCACCGAGACCCGGCTGCCCACCGAATTCGCCGACCTCGAACCCTACGCCGACTGGGCACTGGCCACCGAACCCGAGCGCTACGCCAAACGCCTCGCCTCCACCATGCCCGAGATGCAACAGTTCTACGACACCGCCTTCGCCCGCCTCGACGACGCCATCACCTACCTCGACAAATTCGACCTCGACGACCTCGACGACGACGCCCGCGCCCTCATGCACCTGATGCAATCACTGGTCATGGTCTCCTTCCCCATCGAAGTCTGGAAACAACCCCGCGTCCCCGACAGCGGCGCCGCCTGGGCCGAACTCATCAAGGAACCGGTGGTGTAGTCGCATGCTGACACTGAAGGCGGCCGGACTACTCGACGTCGATACCGGCGAGATCATCCGTCCGGGCATTGTGCGGATCGACGGGGATCGGATCGTCGGTGTCGGCGGCGAACCGGAGGGTGAGGTCATCGACCTCGGCGATCAGATTCTGATGCCCGGATTGATGGACATGGAGGTCAACCTGCTGATGGGCGGGCGGGGCGAAAAGCCCGTCTACTCCACGGTGCAGGACGACCCGCCCCTGCGCATGCTGCGTGCGGTGGGCAATTCCCGCCGCACGCTGCGGGCCGGCTTCACCACGGTCCGCAATTTGGGTCTGTTCGTGAAGACGGGCGGCTACCTGCTCGATGTCGCACTGGGCAAAGCGATCGACGCGGGCTGGGTCGACGGACCGCGCGTCGTGCCCGCCGGCCATGCGATCACCCCGACCGGCGGGCACCTCGATCCCACGATGTTCGCTGCGTTCGCACCCGGCGTGCTGGAACTGACCATCGAGGAGGGTATCGCCAACGGTGTCGACGAAGTCCGTAAGGCGGTGCGGTACCAGATCAAGCACGGCGCCCAGCTCATCAAGGTCTGCGTCTCGGGCGGCGTGATGTCGCACACCGGACTTCCCGGTGCACAGCATTATTCGGACGAGGAACTTCGCGCCATCGTCGACGAGGCACACCGACGCGGGCTCAAGGTCGCATCGCACACGCACGGCGCGGACGCAGTTCGTTCTGCCGTGGCCGCGGGGATCGACTGCATCGAGCACGGCTTCCTCATCGATGACGACGCCATCGATCAGATGGTCGCGAACGGCACGTTCCTCGTGCCGACCACGCGACTGACCGACGCCATGGACGTCTCGCATGCCCCGGCCGATCTGCAGGCCAAGGCCGCCGAAATGTTCCCCAAAGCACGCACTTCGGTTCTCGCGGCCTACAAGGCCGGTGTGAAGATCGCGGTCGGCACCGATGCCCCCGCCATCCCGCACGGCAAGAACGCCGACGAACTCGTCGCGCTCGTCGACCGCGGAATGCCGCCTCTCGCGGTGATTCAGGCCGCGACGATCAACGCGGCCGAACTCATCGATGTCGACGATCGGGGCCGGCTGGCCGAGGGCCTGCTCGCCGACATCATCGCCGTTCCGGGCGACCCAACCGAAGACATCACCGTCACCCAGGACGTGCGGTTCGTGATGAAAGGCGGAAAGGTCTATGTCAACAAGTGACGACCTCGTAGAGATCAACCAGCTGCTCGCCCGCTATGCGGTGAACATGACCAAGGGCGACGTCGACGGCGTGGTCGCGGTTTTCACCCCCGACGGTACCTACAGTGCCTTCGGCGATGCCTTCACTCTCGACCAGTTCCCCGAGTTGGTCGCGGCCGCTCCCCAGGGCCTGTTCATGACCGGCACCTCGCTCATCGCACTGGACGGCGATACCGCGACCGGAACGCAGCCCCTGTGCTTCGTCGAGCACTCCACCCACGACATGCGCATCGGCTACTACAACGACACGTATGTGCGCACCGACGACGGCTGGCGACTGAAGACTCGCGCCATGACGTTCATCCGCCGCAGCGGCGCGCACGACTCGGGTATCCCTCACGCATTCGAGCGGCCATCGGCATGAATGTCAGCGAGTTTCGGAGCCGGGTGCGTACCTGGCTCGACGAGAACGACCTGACGCCCGCGCCCCGGCTCACGTTCGACGAGCAGGTCGTACAACTGGGACGGGTTCGGCGCGCGCTCTACGATGCGGGGTGGATGCGCTACGGGTGGCCGGCCGAGATCGGTGGTCTCGGTGGCCCGGCGGTGCTCCGCGCCGTTCTCGGTGAAGAGGTGGCGACCCGCGAGCTTGCGGAGCCCGGCATCTATTCGATGGTCGAGGTTCTCGCCCCTACCATGATTTCGTATGCACGACCGGAGCTCGCGGCCGAGATGGTGCCGCGGCTGCTCAACGGCGAAGAACAGTGGTGCCAGGGATTTTCCGAACCGGGCTCGGGCAGCGACCTCGCGTCGCTGTCCACCCGGGCGGTGCAGCGCGGCGACGATTGGGTGATCAACGGGCAGAAGGTCTGGACCAGTCTGGCGCAGTTCGCTTCTCGTTGCGTGCTGCTCACCCGTACCGGTCCGGGGCACAAGGGCATCACTGCGTTCTTCGTCGACATGGATACGCCCGGCATCACCGTCCGCCCACTGCGCACGATGCACGGTGTCGACGAATTCGCGGAGGTGTACTTCGACGACGTCGTCGTTCCGGCCGACCGGATGCTCGGGCAGCCGGGCGACGGCTGGCGGGTGGCGATGGATCTGCTGCCGCACGAGCGCTCGACGTGCTTCTGGCACCGGATCGCGTACCTGTTCACGAAGCTGGATCAGCTCCTGGCCGAATCCGATTCGACTGCGGACGACGAGATCGGTGCCGCCTATCTCGCCCTGCACACCGTGCGGTGCCGCTCGTACGGTACCCAGCAGCGACTGGCCGACGGCGGCGTCCTGGGTCCGGAGACCTCCATCGACAAGGTGCTGCTCGCCACCGCCGAACAGCAGTTGTTCGATACCGCCCGCGATCTGCTTCCCGGTGTGCTCGAGCTGTCGGACACCGAATGGCGCACCGAATTCCTGTACTCGCGCGCCGCGACGATCTACGGCGGCACCGCCGAGATCCAGCGCAACATCATCGCGCGCCGCCTACTCGATCTGGGGGCCGAATGACCACGTACGAAGCAGCCTCGACCGTCGATTCCGACCTCGGGTTGCTCGCCGACGCGCTCCGCAAGACGATGGAGTCCACATCGGGCACCGCGCTCGACGCCGCGCTGACGGATCTGGGCTGGCACGAGATGCTTGCCGAGATGCCCGAGGCGACGGTGCCGTTGGTTTTCCGGCTGCTCGGTGAGACCGGCGCGCACGCTCCCGTGATCAACGACGTCGTGCTTGCCGAATCCGGTGGCGTCGTCGGTGGCACCGCTGCGCTGCCGTACACCGGTGGATCGTGGATCGTGTGGAACCGCGTCGATCAGGTGACCACCGCGATCGACGGGGAACTGCCGATCGAGGTCGTCGAATCCGGAAGCGAGGTACCGCTTGCCGCGGGCCGGCGCGCCCTGGGCTGGTGGCTGGTGGGGACGAGCCGCGCCATGCTGAACCTGGCGCGGTCGCACGCGCTCGACCGCACCCAGTTCGGCAAGCCCATCGCGGGCTTCCAGGCGGTACGGCACCGCCTCGCCGAGACTCTCGTGGCGATCGAAGGTGCCGAGGCGACACTGCTCGGTGCGACGGACGAGTTCGGGTCATTGCTGGCGAAGGCGGCAGCGGGCACCGCCGCGTTGACGGCGGCCCGGCACTGCCAGCAGGTGCTCGGTGGTATCGGCTTCACCGCCGAACACGATCTGCACCGGCACATTCGACGTGCCCTGTTTCTCGACGGGCTGCTCGGCAGTTCCAAGGAGCTGACCCGCGAGGCGGGAGCGACCATCCGCTCGGACGGATGGGCTCCGCGCCTCGTGAATCTCTGACCGGCGCCTCCGAATTTTTCCGACCCGGCGAAGTCAGTTCTTCGCCGGGTCGGGATGATTCGAGAACCAGAGGCTTTCCTCCGTGAGCCGGCAGCTCTTCCATCCGTCGGAGGTGCGAACCATTTCGTGATGGTAATTGCCACCGCAGTATGTCAATTCGGTCGCGCCCGGCAATCGCATCGGGTTGTAGAACATCGCCCGCACCAGCGCACGGTCGCCGTCCAGCCGAATCTCGATGTTGGTGACGAAATGCTGTGTCATCGGCACCTGCTCCAGCGCACGACGCAGAATCGCAAGCACCTCGTCGCGGGAGCCGGGTGGGTACCCGACCGAACTGTAATCCAGATGCGCATCCTCGGTGAAGACCGAGGCCATACGATCCCAGTCCTTCGTATCGACCGCAGTCGCGTATCGGTAGATCAGATCGGCGATTTCGGCCTTGTCCTGAAGTTCTTGCAGCGTCACGGCTTTCCTTCCTTGCAAAGCGTTGGAATGCAATTCTGACACATGAGAATAGGCTTTCCAACAGAGGGATTTTCGGGCATGATTCATTCATGACATCTTTGGCATCTCTGGCATCCCTCCACGACCTCACGGGAAAGACCGCAGTGGTCACCGGCGGCTCCCGCGGCATCGGCCGCGCCATCGTCCAGATCCTCGCCGAGGCCGGTGCCGACGTCGTCATCGCCTCGCGCAAGCTCGACTCCTGCAAGATCGCCGCCGAGGAGGTCGAGGCCACGACCGGGCGACGCGCACTGCCCGTGGCGTGCCACGTGGGGCGGTGGGAAGACTGCAACGACCTCGTCGACCAGACGCTCGAGCACTTCGGCAGGTTCGACGTGCTCGTCAACAACGCCGGAATGTCGCCCGTGTACGAGAATCTGGAGGCGATCGGCGAAGAGTTGTACGACAAGACCTTCGACGTCAACCTCAAGGGTCCGTTCCGCCTCGCGGTCCGCGCCGGCGCCTACATGGCCGAGCACGAAGGCGGCTCGATCATCAACATCGGCACCGCCGGATCGCTGGTGGCGAGCGTGAACCAACTGCCGTACGCGTGCGCCAAGGCGGGCCTCAACGCGCTCACCGTCGGCTTGGCCGAGGCGTACGCGCCGAAGGTCCGCGTGAACGCCATTCTGCCCGGCCCTTTCCGCACGGACCTGTCCAAGTCGTGGGCTCCTGCGGAAGGCGAGGACGCCCCGTTCGTTCCCCTCAACCGGATGGGCCGGCCCGAAGAGGTGGCACCCCTGGCGCTGCACCTGGCCAGCAATGCATCGAGTTTCACCACCGGAGCGGTGATCCGCGTCGACGGAGGCGTCACCCGCAAAGTGTGACCCCCCATAGAAATTCGCACTGGAGACCGATGCGGAAGAGGCCGCCCCCGGACGGGGCGGCCTCTTCCGGTGCGGACTACTTCATGTTCTGTTTCATCTCGTCCAGCTTCATCAGAATCGGATACCCGCTCACACTGAGCGCGTTGCCGTGGCCTGTCTGGTGGACATCGAACACCGACTGGATGGCGGCGTAGAAGCCCTGGATATCGAGGGTCTGATTGACGGCCCGTTTCGCCTGACGCAGACCGAACGGGGGCATCTGCGCAATCTGCTCGGCGAGCGCCCGCGTTTGGGCATCGAGTTCCGCACGCGGCACGACCTTGTTGACCATGCCGGTCTTCTCCGCCTCCTCGGCCGTCACCGCACGCCCGGTGAAGAGGATTTCCTTCGCCTTACGCGGGCCGAGTTCCCAAGTATGGCCGTGGTATTCGACTCCGCCGATCCCCATCATGACGACGGGATCGGAGAACGATGCGTCGTCGGATGCGACGATGAGATCGCACGGCCAGCACAGCAGGAGCCCACCCGCGATGCAGCGCCCCTGCACCGCCGCAATCGTCGGCTTGGGGATGTTGCGCCACCGCATCGAGAACTCGAGGTACCGCCGCGATTCCGCCGTGTAGATCATCTCGAGGGTGATCTTGTCGGGGACCGGGCCGGTTCCGTTGAGATCGTGGCCGGCAGAAAAATGCTTGCCTTCCGCGCGCAGCACGATCACCGAGACATCCGGATCGTCGGCAGCGCGCATCCATGCCGCGTCGAGTTCTTCGAGCAGCGCGGCATTCTGAGCGTTGGCCGCCTCCGGCCGGTTGAGCGTGATCGTCGCGATTCGATCGGAAACGTCGTAGAGGATGTACACGCCGGCCTCCTCAGCCACGGGGTAGCCCGAGCACTCGCTGGGCGATGATGTTGCGCTGGATTTCGGAGGTGCCGCCCGCGATGGTCCCCGCAAAACTACGTGCGTACCGTTCGAACCAGCTCGCCGAGAAATTGTCGAGGTTCCACGGGACATACGCCGACGTCGTCGCCGGATGAACGAGGCCGTCGGCACCCGCCGCATCGAGTGCGTGTTCCGCGGCGTTCTGCACCGCTTCGGATCCGAGCAGTTTGAGCACCGACAGCGCGGCCACATCCTGTTCGCCCCGTGTTTCGCGTGCGAGCGCCGCCGACCCGAGCAGCCGCAGCGCCTGATGGTCCATGATCAGCGTCGCGTAGTGGTCGTTGTCGATCACCGTGCGGGGACGGAAGTCCTCGACGAAGTTCTGCAACCGGTCGGCGAAGCTCAGCCACAGCAAAGTGCGCTCGTGTCCGAGCGAGCCGTTGGCCACCGTCCAGCCCTGGTTGATCTGCCCGATGAGATTCTCGGCCGGCACCCGGACGTCGGTGAAGAACACCTCGTTGAAGTCGCGGTCGTCGGCGTCGGCGATCGACGGAAACGGGCGTCGTACCACGCCGGGCGTATCGGTCGGGATCAGGAGAACGCTGATGCCCTTGTGCTTGGGTGCACTGGGATCGGTGCGCACGAACGTGAGCAGTACGTCGGCGTCGTGCGCGCCCGAGGTCCATACCTTCTGCCCGTTGACGACGAAGTGGTCGCCGTCGAGCACCGCGCGGGTCCGCAGCGACGCGAGGTCGGATCCGGCGCCGGGCTCGCTCATGCCCAGTGCTGCGGTGATCTCGGCGCGCAGAATGCGCTTGGCCCACTTGTCCTTCTGCTCCGGGGTACCGAAGGACAGCAGTGACGCAGCGATGATGCCGAGACCCTGCGGGTTGAAGCTGTGGTAGATCCGGCGCTTGGAGAGTTCCTCGAGGTGGACGTACTGCTGGAGCAGGCTCGCGTTGCGGCCGCCGAATTCGGGAGGATTGGCAGGAAGGAGCCAACCGTTGTCGAACTGGAGACGCTGCCAGCGCCGAGCCCACTCGGGAACATCGGCGCTCGACTGGGAACGCTCGGTGGCCTCGGCCTCGTCGGGCAGGTGCTCTTCGAGGAACGCGACGAACTCGGCGCGGAATTCCTCGACGTCGGAATCAAACGAGAGTTGCACGGTACTCCTCGGCGATCAGGGCCCGATGCTCCGCCGCACCACCGAGCAGATGCTCGCCGACGCGTGCGCGCTTGAGCGCGAACTGCAGGTCGTTCTCCCAGGTGAAGCCCATGGCGCCGAACAGTTGCAGGCCGCTGCGGAACACCAGGGACTGGCATTCGCCGGCTGCGGCTTTGGCCATGGCCGATGCCAGACGACGACGTGGGTCGTCCTCGGCGATGGTGAGCGCTGCGAAGTACGCGAGCGCCCGGGCCCGTTCGATAGCCACGTGCATATCGGTCGCTCGATGCTGAACGGCCTGGAACGTGCCGATCGCCACTCCGAACTGCTGACGGTTGCGCACGTGGTCGAGTGCCAGATCCAGAACACGTTGGCACGCACCGACCGTCGAGAGCGCGATCCCCGTGAGGGCCAGGTGCCGGGCCCGCTCGACATCGAGGTCGGTACGGGGATCGCCGCTGACACGGACACCGTCGAAGAAGACCTCGGCGACGTGCAGTGCGGGATCGAAGACCGGGGTCCGCACGGCCGTGACCTGGTTAGCGGCGACTTCGAAGACACCCGATTCCGTGACCACGGCCAGGAGGTCGGCGCGGTCGCCGTCGAGCACCTGCCGTCCGACGCCGTTGAGAACCCATCCCTGCGCGTCACGGTGTGCGGTCACGCCCTGATAGACAGCCGCACCCGACTGGCCGGGTTGCGCCGCATCCGGTGCGAGCGGCGCGAACTGGGTCATCGTGGCGAGATACGGCGTGGGGTCGGTCGCGCGGCCCAGTTCCTCGAGGACGATCGCCAGTTCGACGGTCGCGGCCGGGTCGGTGAGCTCGGTCCAGCCGAGCCCCGAATAGACCTTCCACAAGGGCTCCGGATCTGCGCCGTTGTCGACGATGTTTCGGATCAGCGTCGGTGGACATTCCTTGGCCGTGACGTCACGGACGGTGTCCTGCCATAACCGCTGATCGGAGTCGAGCTCGAACAGCATCCCGACCTACCTCTCTGCCAGAGTTGCGGTGCACAATGTGATTGAGAATAACATTCTCATGTACCGAAAGTAATCGTCTCGCCGAGCGGAACTGACTCTGTGGTAAGTAGTCCGAAACCCCGTTCGTCTCCGGTACAGTGCTCCTATGTTCGCTCCACGTGACAGAGGGCAGTCCGAGCAGTGACCGGCCCCAGCGAAGAACCAGCCTGGAAACAGCGTGCGGTAGAGCGCTCCATCCGGACCGCCAAGCTCCGCGCCGAGCAGCGCGTGCAGCGCTTCCTCGACGCAGCTCAGGCGATCATCACGGAAAAAGGGACGACGGACTTCACCGTCCAGGAGGTCGTCGACCGGTCGAAGCAGTCGCTGCGCAGTTTCTATCTGCAATTCGATGGCAAACACGAACTGCTGCTCGCCCTGTTCGAGGATGCCCTGGGACGCTCCGCCGATCAGATCCGTGCCGCCGCGGCCGGAGAGGACGAGCCGATCGACCAGCTCCGCGTCGCAGTGGAGCTGCTGTTCGAATCGTCGCGCCCCGACCCGACCGCGCAGCGGCCGCTGTTCACCGACTTCGCGCCGCAACTGCTGCTCACCCACCCCACCGAGGTGAAAGTCGCGCACGCGGCGATGCTCACCCTTTTCACCGAACTGATGGAGAAGGTGGCCGCCGCAGGCAACCTCCGCTCCGGCGTCAACCCGCGACGCGCCGCAGCCATGACGATGCAGACCGTGATGTTCATCGCACAGTCGAGCGGCGGCGAAGAGACCGCGACGCGCCCGATCTCCGCCGAGGAAGTGTGGGAGTTCTGCTCGCGAGGATTCGCCGGCAACTGAAGAGAACCATATTCTCAAAGTTGCAGCATTCGCTTACACTCGGCGTGTGCCCGAGCTTTGGAACGATCTCCTCGCCTGCCTCGATCTGCGTTCGTCCCCGTCGGCAGAGCCCGACACAGACGTGACCCTCTTCGAAGGCGCCAATCAAAAACTCGAATATCACCGCCTCTTCGGTGGCCAGCTGCTGGGCCAGTTCGTCTGCGCAGCGCAGCGGACCTGCCCGGAAAAGGTCATCAAGTCCCTGCATGCGGTGTTCGCCCGCGAGGGCCGCGCCGACGAACCGGTCCGCTACGAGGTGACGCGGCAGCACGAGGGTCGCTCCTTTGCCACCCTCACGCTGGTCGCGCGGCAGTCCCGGGGTGTCCTGGCCACCGCGTCGGTGTCCATGCACACCGGTGAGGACGGACCCGATGTCCAGACCACGCCGGAGGTGCCGTCCGTGCTGCCGGACGAGAACGCGGCCGACTTGAGCCTCATCCCGTGGGAGGTGCGCACGGCCACCGATCTGAACGATCTCGGCACCGCCGCACCCGAATTCGATATGTGGATGCGCACACCGGAAGTCGACGCAGCACTCGCCCCTGCTCTTACCGCATACGCCACCGATCTCAACCTCATCGGCACCGCACTGCTGGCGATCGACGGCTTCTGCCAGACCGGAAACGGCACCGCGTTCACCTCTGCCGTCACCTCGCACAACATCTGGTTCCATCGCCCCTTCCGCACCGACGACTGGCTCCTTCTGCGTCATCACAGCCCGCTCGTCGCCCACGGCAGGTGCTTCGGCCGCGGCGACATCTTCACCGGCAGCGGCGAACTCGTCGCGTCCTTCGCACAAGAAGCACTACTCCGCCTGCCGTCCCAGCCAGAGCAGCAGCGGTAGCAGCTCTGCTCCACCCGCCGGCGTCGCATCCGACGTCAGGTGGCCGTACCCGATACCGAGGTGTGACGTGGAACGAACGACTCTGCCCTCCGGCAACATCAGCGACATCGATTCCGACGGCCGTCGCACCTACCGGGTGGTCCAATGGGCCACCGGGAACATCGGAACGCGTGCGCTGCGGGCGGTGATCGACCATCCGGCGCTGACCCTGGCCGGATTGTACGTTCACAGCGACACCAAATCAGGCCGCGACGCCGGCGAGCTGTGCGGACGAGATCCGGTGGGGGTGAAGGCAACACGCGACATCGACGAGATAGTCGACCTCGGTGCCGACTGCGTGTTGTACATGTCGCTGAGGTTCGACGTCGACGACGTGTGCCGGATACTCGCCTCCGGTACCAACATCGTCACCACTCGCGGCGAGTTCCATCACCCGGCCGGCATGGACCCGGCTGTTCGTGACGCCGTCGAGACGGCATGCGCGATCGGTGGCACCTCGGTGCACAGCACGGGCAGCAGCCCCGGATTCATCACCGAGGCGTTTCCGTTGACCCTGGCCTCGATCCAGCGCCGCCTCGACCACCTGGCAATCGACGAGTACGCCGATCTCTCCCAGCGCGACTCCCCCGGAATACTCTTCGAGATAATGGGTTTCGGCACCACCCCAGTGGACTTCGACGAGAACCGAATCTCGCACGTGCAGGCCAATTTCGGACCGTCACTGCGCCATCTCGCCGACTCACTCGGACTCCCACTCGATTCGGTCGAGGCGACAGGCGAGCTCGCCACTGCCCGGAACACGGTCGAGATCGCCGCCGGCACGATCGGCGCGGGAACCGTGGCAGCCCAGCGGATCACCGTGTCCGGCATCCGGAACGGCCGCGAACTGATGCGCTTCCGTCCCACTTGGTACTGCACCACAGACCTCGACGCGGATTGGGATCTGCACCGGACCGGCTGGCACGTCTACATCGACGGGGACGCCCCGCTCGACATCGAGATGCGCTTTCCGTTCCCCATGGAACAGATGAGCGAGATGTCGCCGAACTACACGGCGAACCGCGCCGTCAACGCAGTGCCCGCGGTGATCGCGTCGGCGCCCGGCATCAGGACCACGTTCGACCTGCCGCAGATCATCCCGTCACTGGGTTGACGGCTCCATCTGCTCCCCGACCAGCTGCGCGGCCGCCGCGTACGGATCCGTACGACCGTCCGCGACGGCCGCAGCCAGTTCGGCAAGGGACGGATGTGTCCGCAGCCGGGTCTGGGCCAGCGACAGGATCTGGCTCCGGGCGCGGGCGGTCCGGCGGGCAGGGGTATCCGCACGCTGATGAGCCTCGATCGCGTCGACCAGTTCGTCGATGCCCTCACCGGTCGAGGCGACCAGCTTGAGAATCTGCACGTCGGTTTCCGCGCGCAGGTCGCGCACCGTCTGATCGGCGCCGTCGCGGTCGGCCTTGTTGACCACCAGCAGGTCGGCCACTTCGAGCAGTCCGGCCTTGGCGGCCTGAATCGCGTCACCCGCACCGGGATTGAGAATGACCACGGTCGGATCTGCGACAGCGGCGATCTCGATCTCGGACTGCCCGACCCCGACGGTCTCCAGCAGGATCACGTCGTAGGCCAGCGCGGCGAGCAATCGTATCGCCGCCGGTACCGCGGCCGCGAGCCCACCGAGATGACCCCGCGCGGCCACCGATCTGATGAGCACATCCGGATCGTTGATGTGATCGGACATCCGGATCCGGTCGCCGAGCAGCGCGCCCCCGCTGTACGGCGAGGACGGATCCACGGCGAGCACAGCGACCCGCATCCCCTTCTTCCGGTACGCGCCGGTGAGTGCCCCGACGGTGGTCGACTTACCGGCACCCGGAGGTCCCGTCAGCCCGACCACTCGGGTGGTGGCGGGGTCGAGAGCGGCGAGCACTTCCTCGCGGCGGGAGCTTTCGACCAGGCTGAGCAGACGCCCCGTGGCGCGCAGGGAACCCCCACGCGCCACGGAAACGAGTTCGGCGATGTTCACGGAACTCCCACGGAGACAGGGCTATCGCCACCCACTACATAATTCACGGCGCCGGAACCTCGATGACCGTCGCCGACCCCATACCGCCACCGGCACACATGGCCGCGACACCGATACCGCCACCGCGGCGGCGCAGTTCGTGCACGAGGGTGACGAGCATGCGGGCGCCGGTCGCGGCGACCGGATGCCCGAGCGAGCAGCCGCTTCCACTGACGTTGACGCGGTCGGGGTCGAGGTCGAGGAGTTTGACCGCGGCCACGCACTGGGCGGCGAACGCCTCGTTGATCTCGAAGAGGTCGACGTCGGAGACGGACATGCCGGCGCGACCGAGTGCCTTGTTGATCGCATCCACCGGCGCGAGACCGGTGAAGGCCGGATCGATACCGACCGACGCCCACGCCTTCACCGTGCCCAATGCGGGCAGGCCGAGCTCACTGCTGGCGATGGTGAGCGCGGCGGCGCCGTCGTTTGCTCCACACGCGTTGCCCGCGGTGATGCTGAATCCGTCGATCTCCGGATGCAGCACCTTCAGCGAAGCCAGCTTCTCGAGGCTGGTGTCGCGGCGCGGATGCTCGTCGACGGAGAACAACCCGTGCGGGGTGTCGATGGGGCGGATCTCGTCCACGAACCGGCCCGCGTCGATGGCCTCGACCGCGACACGGTGCGACCGCAGCGCCCACGCGTCCATCTCCTCGCGGGACACACCCGCCTTCACCGCGGCATTCCAGCCCACGGTGATCGACATGTCGCGATTCGGTGCGTCCGGGCGGTCGGGGTGGGTGGGCGACATCCACGGCACCCACTCGTCGCCCTGCCGGGTGAGCGCGCGCGGCGAGGTGGATGCGGAGTTGACGCCGCCGGCGATCACGAACCTGTCCATGCCCGCCATGACGCTCGCCGCCGCGGTCTGGACCGACGCCAGGCTCGCGGCGCAGTGCCGGTTGTGGGCCAGACCGGGAACGGTGGTCAGCCCGGCCGTGATGGCCGCGTGCCGCGCGATGACACCGCCACCATAGAGGCCTTCGCCGAGGATCACGTCGTCGATCAGGGACGCGTCGTGCCCTTCGGCGGCCGCGGCGACCACGTGGTGGGCCAGGTCGAAGGCGTTGGTGTCGCGGAGCGTGCCCTTGCCCGCGGTCCCGATGGGGGTCCGCAGGGCGGATACGATGACTGCTTCAGGCATTGGTGTTCTCCAGTTCGGCGAGTAGGTTGCGGCGCAGTAGTTTTCCTGTTTCGGTCTTCGGAAGTTCGTGCCGGAACACGATGGCGTCGGGGGTCTTGGACGAACGCAGTCGTTCCTTGACCCACTGCTTGACCTCGTCGGGGTCCGCGTCGCCGACGAGCACCGCGACGATGCGCTGTCCCCATTCGGCGTCGGCGACACCGATCACGGCGGCTTCGACGATCGCGGGGTGGGCGAGCAGGACGTCCTCGATCTCGGCCGGCGCGATGTTCTCGCCGCCGCGAATGATCGTGTCGTCCGAGCGGCCCTCGACGAACAGATATCCGTCGGCGTCGAGATGACCGAGATCGCGTGTGGAGAACCAGCCTTCGTCGTCGAGGACGCTACGGCCACCGTATTCGCCGGAGATCTGCTCCCCGCGCACGTAGATCAGTCCCGATTCGCCGGCGGCCACGGGCTCATCGATGGCGGAACGGATCTCGATTTCGATGCCGGGCAGGGGGCGTCCCACCGAACCGAGGCGCTCGCGCACCGCCGGGTTATCGGACTCGAAGGCGATCCGGTGATCTTCGGGTCCGAGCACCGCAATGGACGACGCGGTTTCGGTGAGGCCGTAGGCGTTGACGAAGCCCGTGTCGGGGAACGCGCGCAGCGCCCGCTCGAGCACCGGCCGGGGCGTGCGGGATCCGCCGTAGGCGAGCGACTGCAGGCTCGGGGTGCGCGCCTCGTCGCCACCGAGTTCGGTGACGATGCGCGCGAGCATGGTGGGCACCAGCATGACGTGGGTGACCGCGTCGCGCCGCACCGTCTCGAGCCACACCTTCGGATCGAATGCCGCGAGGTAGACCACCCGGCGCCCGGTGTACAGGTTCGACAGCAGGTTGGTGAGCCCCGCAATGTGGTACGGCGGCACCGATACCAGCGTCGCGTCGGTCTCCGAGGCCGACGCGAACTCCATCGTGTTGAGCACGTAGGCGAGCAGGTGCCGATGCCGCAGGATCGCCGGCTTCGGGTCGGACGTCGTGCCACTGGTGTAGATGATCACCGCGACCGCATCGCCGTCCCACTGTGGTTCCAGGTCCGACAGTGGTTCCAGGTCCGACAGTGGTTCCAGGTCGGCCACACCGGCGCCTGCCTCGGTGCCCTCGGCCTCGTCGACGAGCGCATCGAGGTCGGCCTGCTCGAGGATCAGCGCCCCGGGGTGCCGATCCTTCAGCGCCGTGAGCGCCGAGCCGATAGTTGAGCGGCACGAACGGGACACCGGCCAGGGCGGCGCCGAACAGTGCCACCGGGTACGCGAGGTGGTTCGTCCCCACGTAGAGCACCGCCGGATAGTCCCTGAATTTCAGGGCGGCGCGGCGGGCGCACGTGTCGAGGCGTGCGGCCGTAAGGGACCGATCGCCGACGGTCGCAACCGCCCGCTCGCCGTTGTTTGCGGCCATTTCTAGAATCATGCTGAGGTTCATGAGAACATTATTCTCGCAAGACGAGAGCATAAGTTGCAAGAAGGGGAATCAATATGCAGATCACTGGCTGTTCCGCGATCGTCGTAGGCGGCACCGGAGGCCTCGGACAGGCCACGGTTCGCCGCCTCCACGAGGCCGGAGCCAAGGTCGTTGTCGCCGATGTCAACGATGAGAAGGGCAAGGAACTCGAGGCCGAACTCGGCGTGCGCTATGTGCGGACCGACGCCGGCAGCGAGGAGTCGGTCTCGGCGGCGATCAGCGAGGCCGAGTCGCTCGGACCACTGCGGATCTCGGTGGACTGCCACGGCGGGCCGGCCGGCGGCGGCCGACTCGTCGGCAAGGACGGCAGCCCGATGCCGCTCGAAGCCTTCACCAAGACCATCGAGTCGTACCTGACGTCCACCTTCAACGTCATGCGGCTCTCCGCCGCGGCAATCGCGAAGCAGGACCCGTTCGACGACGAGGGCAGCCGCGGCGTCATCGTCAACACCGCGTCGATCGCGGGCTACGAAGGCCAGATCGGCCAGCTCCCCTATTCGGCAGCCAAGGGCGGCGTGATCGGTATGACGCTCGTCGCCGCCCGCGATCTCTCACCACTGGGCATCCGCGTGAACACGATCGCGCCGGGCACCATCCTCACTCCGGCTTACGGCAAGGCCGGCGACCAGCTCGAGGCGTACTGGGGCCCGCAGGTCCCGCATCCCAAGCGCATGGGCCGGCCGGTCGAGTACGCGACGCTCGTCGCCTCGATCGTGGAGAACGACTACCTCAACGGTGAGGTGATCCGCCTCGACGGCGCACTCCGGTTCCCGCCGAAATGACCTCGCGCGAGGGCGGCGTGCTCGAGGGCAGGGTCGCGTTCGTTGCGGGCGCGAGCCGGGGCATCGGCGCCGCGATCGCAGTGGCGCTGGCCGGTGCAGGCGCCTCGGTCGCGGTCGCCGCGCGGTCCGAGGAGGTGGGCAAACTGCCCGGCACCATCCACTCGGTGGCCGAGCGGATCACCACGTCCGGTGGCCGGGCGATGCCGGTTCACTGCGACGTCACGGACGAAGCGTCGGTCGCCGCCGCGATGGAGACGACCGTCGCCGAATTCGGTGGCGTCGACATCCTCGTTGCGAACGCGGGCGTGCTCTGGATGGGACCGATCGAATCGACGCCGCTCAGGCGCTGGCAACTGTGCCTGGACGTCAATTCGACCGGCGTGTTCAACGTGACCAAGGCCGCGATCCCGCACCTACGGGCGCGCGGTGGCGGATCCATGGTGGCGGTGACCACGACGGGGGTCACCATGACCGACCGCGGCTCGAACGCCTACTGGGTGTCCAAGGCCGCCGTCGAACGGCTGTACACCGGGCTGGCAGCAGACCTGAAACCGGACAACATCGCGGTGAACTGCCTCGCGCCGTCGCGGGTCGTCCTCACCGAAGGGTGGACGGCGGGCGGCAACGGCCGCGAGATTCCTCCGGAGATGGTCGAGCCTCCCGAGACCATGGGCGCGGCAGCGGTTCTGCTCGCCACACAGAACGCCGCGGGCATCACCGGCACCGTTCAGCAATCGGAAGAGCTGATCCCGCAGCGGCAGTGAATCCCGCGCCGGCGGGGGTTCCGGTCAACCGAGAGATGACCCGAACCCCCGCCGTCACGGTGCGTGGTGCGATCGCACCCGCCTTCGCCTGCCTAATCGCCGAAGCGTGCCACCAGGCGTCCGGTGACCTCGCCCCGGCGCAGGCGTTCCAGACCTTCCCCGATCTCGTCGAAGGCGATCTCGGTGTACGCCGGTGCGATCTCGCGTGCGAGCAGCAGGTCGAAGACCTCTTCGATGTCCTGGACCGTTCCGCCCAGAGACCCGACCAGGGTCTTGCCCAGGATCGTCGACGATCTGACGGTGAACGTCGGTGAACCCAGACCGACCTGAACGATCATGCCGCCCCGCTCGACCGCGTCGATGGCCTTCTGTGTGGTGTCGAAGCCCGCGTAGTCGACCACGAGGTCGAATCCCTGACCGGCCCACTCGGAGGCGTCCCGCACGAGACCGGTGACGCCGGCGGTCCGGGCGAGATCCCATACGGATTCCTTGGTTTCGGCTACGTGTACCTCGGCGCCCGCGAGTACGGCTGCGCGAGTGCCGATTTGACCGAGCCCGCCGTAGCCGATAACACCGACCTTCATCCCGGCCGAGGCGCGCCCCACCTTGATGATCGCGTGGTACGAGGTCATGCCCGCGTCGGTCGCGAGTGCTGCCAGGGCCAGGTCGAGTCCCTCCGGCACGCGAGCGAGATCCCGGGCGTCGGCGACGAGCCGGTCGGCGAACCCGCCGGGGGTGAACATTCCGGCCGGCGGACGGACACCGGAGGTGCAGACGCCGACGACGTCTCCGATGCGCCATCCTTCGACGCCCTGCCCCAGTTCGCTGATGACGCCGGCATTCTCGTGTCCCTGGGTCATGGGCAGGAAAGGCATGGTCGACTCGCCGACCTCCATGTACATGAGGTCGCTGTGGCACAGGCCGGCGGCCCGGACGTCGATGACGACTTCACCGGGTCCCGGCGCCGGCTCCGGGACCTCGTTCAGGGCGATCGACTTGCCGGTTCCTTCGAATTGCCATGCTCTCATTGCTGCAGTGCTCTCATTGCTGCACTCCTTCGTGACGGTCGGGCCGGATGTCCCGTCCCCTGATAGTTCTGATACTTCTGATACCTCGATGGTGGTTACGGCAGGATCGGCTCGGCGCTCATGCCATCGCGGATGGCATCCATCCGCCGCTCGACATGATCGAGATAGTGCGGATGCGTGATGATGTACGGGAGATTCCGGGATATCCCCCGGACGACATGCTCGCCCGCCGTGGCGGGTTCCATTCCGACGTTGCCGGCCCCCTTGATGTGGGGGACATCCTCGACCTGCCCGCCCAGACGGGTGGTGTTCGCATCGAGATTCGACTTCACCAAACCCGGGCACAGTACGGACACTCCGACGCCGTGCGGCGCCATTTCGGCGCGTAGGGCCTCCGACAGCGCGATGACGGCGCTCTTCGCCGCGCTGTAGGCGCCGCGGCCCGGCGCGCCCGCGGTCAATCCCATGACGGAAGCCGTGTTGACGATATGACCACCACCGCGGGCGCGCATATCCGCGCCGAAGGCCGACACGCCGTTGAAGACACCGGTCAGATCGATCGCGACGATCAAGTCGAATGTCTCCGGGTCCATGTCGACGACATCGCGGCCGTTGAAACCGATTCCCGCATTGTTGACGAGGATGTCCACGGGCCCGAAAGCCTCTTCGGCGTGCTTCTTGGCCGCTGCCCACGCCGTGCGGTCACGTACGTCCAATGCCACTCCCCGAAATTCGGGCGGCCGGGCCGCAACGACCGAATCCAGCGAGTCCTGGTCGATATCCGCGACGGTGACCGAGATGCCGTAACCGGCCAGCGCATCGGCGATGCCCAACCCGATCCCGCCGGCTCCACCGGTGATGAATGCGTGCCGTGCCGAGGAAAGTTCCATGCGCGTGGTCTCCATTCGTCGGGACAAGTCGAGCCTTGCGGAAGCACCCTCCTGAGATTAAGGTTCTCGCAACCCGGAAGATGATTCTTACTTCACAGATTACACACCCCGATGCGAGATCCGACTTCATGAAGACGGAGGACGAATGAAGGTCGAAGTTGACTCACAGCGCTGCCAAGGACACACCTTGTGCGCCATGGCCGCCCCGGACCTGTTCGAGCTGAGCGAGATCGACGGTCACGCGACAGCCGTCGACGGCGATGTTCCCGCCGGTCTCGGGGAGAGGGCCCGCGAAGCAGCCCGCACTTGTCCCGAGCAGGCGATCTCCATCTCCTGAAAGATCCTGTCCAGGAACGTCGTTCACTCCACACGTACGAGAGGGCAAGGGCCATGAGCATCGACGACGCTGTCGCCGACAACAGCCACAGACAACCCGTATTCCAGTTCGACAGACATGCACCGGACTACCGCGACAATTTTCTGAACATCACCGAGGAAATGCACTCCAAGTGCCCGATGGCGTGGTCCGACACCCACGGTGGCCACTGGGTTGCAGCCGGCAGCGACGAAGTGTTCGCCCTCGCGCGCTCGGCCGACATCTCCAACGATCACGACATCAAAGGTGTTCGCCGCGGTTACAAGGGCATCATGATCCCTACGGCGGCCAGGGCATCCGGCGTCCGGGGCGGAATCCTGGAAATGGACGATCCCGAACATCGCGAATTCCGCGCGGTCCTCAATCCGTACCTGTCCCCCGCCGCCATCAAGAAGTGGATTCCCCTCATCGACGAGGTGATCCGCGCATGCATCGACGAGAAGATCGAGACGGGCAAGATCGACTTCATCGACGACCTGGTGAACATCGTCCCCGCGGTGATCACCCTGGCGATGCTGGGTATCCCGGTGGCGAAATGGACCGTGTACTGCGAGCCCGTCCATGCCGCCATGTACACACCGCCGGACTCGCCCGACGTGCCCCGGGTAGCGGAACTCCACCGCAACATGGGCCTGGATCTGCTCACCAATCTCCATGAGATCCGTGAGAATCCACGCCCGGGCATGGTCGATGCGATCGCCGGAGCCACCGTCAACGGCGAAAAGCCGGACGACCTCGAACTCCTCGGCGTTCTCAGCCTGCTCATCGGCGGCGGCTTCGATACCACCACCGCGCTGACGTCGCACGCTCTCGAATGGCTGTCCCAGAATCCCGACCAGCGCGAAATCCTCAGTACCGAACGTGATCGGCTGCTCGATTCGGCCACAGAGGAATTCTTGCGCTACTTCTGCCCGTCGGCCGGTGACGGCCGCACCTTCTCCGCCGACGTCGAACTCGGTGACGTGCAGTTCAAGGAGGGCGAACGAGTCTGGCTTTCCTGGGCTATGGCGAACCGGGACCCTGCACTGTTCACCGATCCCAACAGCATTGACCTCGAACGTACCGGCAATCGGCACTTCAGTTTCGGGCTGGGCGTGCACCGGTGTATCGGGTCCAACCTGGCCCGAACCGTCTTCAAGCGCATGCTGGTGGCGGTGCTCGACCGCATGCCGGACTTCCGGTGTGATCCGGAGGGCACAGTCCACTACGACTCCATCGGGGTCATTCAGGGCATGCGCCAGCTTCCCGCCACCTTCACGCCCGGCTCTCGCCTCGGTGCCGGACTCGACGAGACCCTTGCCGAGCTCCAGCTCACGATCGACGAACAGGGACTCGCCGCACCCGTGACTGCACAGAGGTAGAGCCCCATGAACATTGACGACATGGTGATGATCAGCATCGACGACCACGTGGTCGAACCGGCCGACATCTTCGAAAAGCACTTCCCGAAGAGCCTGATGGATCAGGCACCCACGCTCACCGCCCATCCGCGCA
>NZ_JAUZMZ010000061.1:0-26698 GCF_036327435.1 Rhodococcus chondri
CGGTGGGCCAGCGCCATACCGACGAATCCGAGCGCGAGCAGCGACGGCACCTTGATCATCGACGACAGCGCGATCACCGCGGTGCCCGTGGCCAGCCACGCTGCGGCGCGCAACCGGTGCGGCCGGCCGTCGGACGTATCGATGTGCACCCCACGCAGAGCCAGTTCGACGCCGGCGAGCATCAGCCCCAGCATCAGCGCCTCGTTGTGGATCCCGGCAACCAGATGCAGCAGCAGCAGCGGATTCGCCGCCCCGAGCCACAGGGCGCTGACCGAGGCGACGCCGCAGCGCCGCGCCAGGCGCGGCAGCGCCCACACGATCAGCGCGACACCGACCAGCGCGAGCAGTCGGTGGACGAAGATGCCGGCGACGATATTGTCGCCGGTCACCGAGGCGACTTTCTCGCCGAGCCACAGGAACCCCGGCCCGTACGGGGCGGGGGTGTCGCGCCAGATGTTGGGCACTGTCCGGGTCAGCACATGATCGACGCCGAGCGCCCCGGCGGGTCCGACGTCGTACGGGTCCAGGCCGCGCGCGGCGATCTCGCTCTGCGCGAGGTAGGAGTACACGTCCTTGCTGAACATCGGCGGCGCGACCACCAGCGGCAGGATCCACAGCAGCAGGGTCCGGTCGAGCTGGGAACGAGTGAGCCGCCGCGGCTGACCGTCCGGGTCGTGGCGGCCGATCGCGAACCGTCCGAGCAGCAGCCACGCGAGCACCACCAGCACGGTGCCGGTCATCGCCAGGGTCAGCGAGGCGCTGGGCATCCGGGCCGCCAACCCCAGCATCCGCACTCCCTGGACGGGGTTCTGCAACACGGGTTGCGCGCCCGCGCCGAGCGCCCCGACGGCCATCAGGACCGTGCCGGTGGCGCCGAAGATGCGGATGCGGTGCAGTTGCGCGGTCTCGGTCGCATCGAGCCCCCGGCCTTCGGTTTCGTCGCCGTGCAGGACGGCGGCCACTCCCGGCCGGGTATCTCGCTTGCCGAGACCCAGCGCGCGGCGACCCAGGTCGAGCGCGCGGGCGCCGAGGTGGTCCGCGCGGTCGGCTCCGCGCGCCTCGGGTTCGGGCAGCTCGGGTTCGGATGGGGTCGACGGCACGCACGCAGCGTAACGGGCGCCCGCCGCTGTCCTCGGACACATGATGGGGAGCGGGAGAGGAAGGGCACCCTTGGTAGACCATGTTCTCGAATTCCGTCACACTGGTGTTGTGAAAACCCCGACCATGTCCGCATCAGATGAGGAACGCGCAGGTCACGACCCTGCGACGGTTCCGTCTGCGCGCGCGACGTCGGGTCGCGAGGTGCCGCAACACGAAGGGCAGACCCGCGCCGCCGTCGTGCAGTTGCTGCTCGAACAGGGGCCGATCACAGCCCCCGACATCGGCGATCGTCTCGGTCTGAGCGCCGCCGGGGTGCGCCGGCACCTCGACGCCCTGATCGAGTCCGGCGAAGCACAGGCCGCCGCGCCGCCACGGCGACAGGGCCGTGGCCGTGGTCGTCCGGCCCGCCGGTTCCAGCTCACTGCGGTCGGGCGTGCCCGACTCGGGCACTCCTACGACGATCTTGCCGGTGCCGCGATGCGTCATCTCCGTGAGATCGGGGGAGACGCCGCCATCGAGGACTTCGCGCGCCGCCGTGTGCAGTCCATCCTCGGGAGAGTGACCCCGGCCGAATCGGACAGCAGCGCCGAAATCGAGGCAGTCGCCGAGGACATTGCCGACGCTTTCACCGCCGCCGGCTTCGCCGCGTCCACCCGGCAGGTCGGCGCCGGCGTCCAGATCTGCCAGCATCACTGCCCTGTCTCCCACGTCGCCGAGGAGTTTCCCGAACTGTGCGAAGCCGAGCGGGAAGCATTCGTGGAGATTCTCGGCACGCACGTGCAACGACTGGCGACCATTGCCAACGGCGACGCCTTCTGCACCACCCATGTCCCGGTGCTTCCGCCGAAGGGAGGCGCGAGGTCGTGAGTGCCGCCGAGCCTTGAGACGAGCCGTAAGAAATGAACAACCCCCATTGTTGTCCGTCGGCGACAAGCAGCCCGTGCCGACATCGATCCATCCTCCGGAAGGAGCTCGCATGACCGTCACTTCGGACCAGACGTCCGGCGCAGGCGCGCCGTTGACTCAAGAGGAGACCATCGCGTCCCTCGGCCACTACGAATACGGCTGGTCGGACTCCGACGCGGCCGGCGCTTCCGCGCAGCGTGGGCTGTCCGAAGACGTCGTCCGCGACATCTCCGCCAAGAAGAACGAGCCCGAGTGGATGCTCGACATCCGCCTCAAGGCGCTGCGCACGTTCGAGAAGAAGCCGATGCCGGGCTGGGGTTCGAACCTCGAGGGCATCCACTTCGACAACATCAAGTACTTCGTGCGGTCGACGGAGAAGCAGGCCGAGTCGTGGGACGACCTGCCCGCGGACATCAAGAACACCTACGACAAGCTGGGCATCCCGGAAGCCGAGAAGCAGCGGCTCATCTCGGGCGTGGCCGCGCAGTACGAGTCGGAGGTCGTGTACCACCAGATCCGTGAGGACCTCGAGGCCCAGGGCGTGCTCTTCCTCGACACCGACTCCGGTCTGCGCGAACACCCGGAACTGTTCCGCGAGTACTTCGGCTCGGTCATCCCGGCCGGCGACAACAAGTTCTCCGCCCTCAACACGGCCGTGTGGTCGGGTGGCTCGTTCATCTACGTCCCGCCGGGTGTGCACGTCGACATTCCGCTGCAGGCCTACTTCCGGATCAACACCGAGAACATGGGCCAGTTCGAGCGGACCCTGATCATCGTCGACGAAGGTGCCTCCGTGCACTACGTCGAGGGCTGCACCGCTCCGATCTACAAGTCCGACTCGCTGCACTCCGCGGTCGTGGAGATCATCGTCAAGAAGGGCGGTCACTGCCGCTACACGACGATCCAGAACTGGTCGAACAACGTCTACAACCTGGTGACCAAGCGCACCAAGGTCGAGGCGGGCGGCTCGATGGAATGGATCGACGGGAACATCGGTTCCAAGGTGACGATGAAGTACCCGGCCGTGTGGATGATGGGCGAGCACGCCCGCGGTGAGGTGCTCTCCGTGGCGTTCGCCGGTGAGGGCCAGCACCAGGACACCGGTGCGAAGATGCTGCACCTGGCGCCGCACACCTCCTCGACGATCGTGTCGAAGTCGGTGGCCCGCGGCGGCGGACGTGCTTCCTACCGCGGTTTGGTCCAGGTCAACAAGGGTGCCTACGGCTCCAAGTCGACCGTCAAGTGCGATGCGCTGCTCGTCGACCAGATCAGCCGTTCCGACACCTACCCGTACGTCGACATCCGCGAGGACGACGTCACGATGGGCCACGAGGCGACGGTGTCCAAGGTCAGTGACGATCAGCTGTTCTACCTCATGAGCCGCGGCCTCAACGAGGACGAGGCCATGGCAACGGTCGTGCGCGGCTTCGTCGAGCCGATCGCCAAGGAACTCCCCATGGAGTACGCCCTCGAGTTGAACCGCTTGATCGAACTGCAGATGGAAGGGGCAGTCGGCTAGATGACTGCGAATACGAGCAACACCCCCGCCGCCGGGGTGCAGGCCGCGGTGCGCGGCGAGAACACCAAGGTGCCGGCCGTCAACAAGGGCGAGGTCTTCACCTCGTTCGATGTGAATGCCTTCGAGATTCCCGGCGGCCGCGACGAGGCCTGGCGGTTCACGCCGCTACGCCGGCTGCGCGGGCTGCACGACGGCTCCGCGGTCGCCGACTCCACCGCCCCGATCGAGGTGACTCCGGTCGACGGCGTGCAGGTCGAGACCGTCGGTCGCGACGACCCGCGCCTCGGGCAGGGCGGCGTCCCCGCCGACCGGGTCGCCGCGCAGGCGTACTCGGCGTTCGAGACCGCGACGGTCCTCACCGTCGGCCGCGAGGTCGAGGTCGCCGAACCCGTCACCGTCACCGTGACGGGGCCGGGGGAGGGCAAGGTCGCCTACGGGCACCTGCAAATCCGGCTCGAGCCGTTCGCGAACCTCACCGTCGTGATCGATCAGCGCGGCAGCGGCACCTACGCCGAGAACGTCGAGTTCGTCGTCGGCGACAGCGCCCACCTGAAGGTCGTCGCGGTGCAGGACTGGGCCGACGACGCCGTGCATGTCGCCGCGCACCACTCCCGCCTCGGCCGCGACGCGGTGCTGCGGCACTTCACCGTCGGGCTCGGCGGCGACCTGGTCCGCATCTCACCGACGGTCAGGTACGACGGTCCCGGCGGCGACGCCGAGATGCTCGGCGTGTACTTCGCCGACGCCGGTCAGCACCTCGAGCAGCGGCTGCTGGTGGATCATTCGCAGCCGAACTGCAAGTCGAACGTCGTGTACAAGGGTGCGTTGCAGGGCGATCCGGATTCCGGGAAACCCGACGCCCACACGGTGTGGATCGGCGACGTGCTCATCCGCGCGGAAGCAGAAGGTACCGACACCTTCGAACTCAACCGCAACCTGGTGCTCACCGACGGAGCCCGGGCCGACTCGGTGCCCAACCTCGAGATCGAGACCGGCGAGATCGTCGGCGCCGGGCACGCGTCCGCGACCGGCCGCTTCGACGACGAGCAGCTGTTCTATCTGCGCGCCCGCGGCATCCCCGAGGACCAGGCCCGACGTCTCGTCGTCCGCGGTTTCTTCCACGAGTTGCTCGAGAAGATCACCGTGCCGGAGGTGCGTGAGCGGCTCCACGCCGCAGTCGAGGCCGAACTCGCAGCGGTCGGCGCCTGACCACCCGACCGTCGTAGTCCCCATACTCTTTTCGAAGGATTGATTTCACCGATGTCCACATCCCAGAACGTCCTCGAGATCAAGGATCTCCACGTTCGTGTCGCGCAGACCGACGAGAACGCCGAGCCGATCAACATCCTCAACGGCGTGACCCTGACGGTCCGCTCCGGCGAGACGCACGCCATCATGGGCCCCAACGGCTCCGGCAAGTCCACGCTGTCCTACGCGATCGCCGGTCATCCCAAGTACGAGGTGACCTCCGGCACCATCACCCTCAACGGTGAAGACGTGCTGGCGATGAGCGTCGACGAGCGTGCCCGCGCCGGCCTGTTCCTGGCCATGCAGTACCCCGTCGAGGTTCCCGGCGTCTCGATGTCGAACTTCCTGCGCACCGCCGCCACCGCCGTCCGTGGCGAGGCACCGAAGCTGCGCCACTGGGTCAAAGAGGTCAAGTCGGCGATGGCCGAACTCGAGATCGATCCGGCGTTCGGTGAGCGCAGCGTCAACGAAGGTTTCTCCGGCGGCGAGAAGAAGCGCCACGAAATCCTCCAGCTGGGGCTGCTCAAGCCGAAGATCGCGATCCTCGACGAAACCGACTCGGGCCTCGACGTCGACGCACTGCGGGTCGTGTCCGAAGGCGTCAACCGCTACCAGTCGCAGGAAGACGGCGGCGTCCTGCTGATCACGCACTACACGCGCATCCTGCGGTACATCAAGCCGCAGTTCGTGCACGTGTTCGTCGGTGGCCGCATCGTCGAATCCGGTGGACCGGAGCTGGCCGACGAACTCGAGGCGAGCGGCTACGTGCGGTTCACCCAGGCAGCGACACAGGGAGCGTGAACATATGACGGTGACGATGCGGACACTGGACGTCACCCGGATCAGGGCCGATTTTCCGATCCTCGCGCGGACGGTGCGCGACGGCCGGCCGTTGGTATACCTGGACTCCGGCGCGACCTCGCAGCGCCCGGTGCAGGTGCTCGACGCCGAACGTGAGTTCCTCACCTCGTGCAACGCCGCAGTCCATCGCGGCGCGCACGCGTTGTCCGAGGAGGCCACCGACGCCTACGAGGGTGCCCGCGCCGTCATCGCCGACTTCGTCGGCGTCGATACCGACGAGGTGGTGTTCACCAAGAACGCCACCGAGTCGCTGAACCTGGTGGCGTACGCGTTCGCGGACTCCCGCTTTCCCCACAAGCTGGGCCCCGGCGACGAGATCGTGATCACCGAACTCGAGCATCACGCCAACCTGGTGCCGTGGCAGGAATTGGCCCGCCGCACCGGCGCGACCCTGCGCTGGTACGCGGTCACCGACGACGGCCGCATCGATCTCGATTCCCTCGAATTGACCGAGGCGGTCAAGGTGGTGTCGTTCACCCACCAGTCCAACGTCACGGGTGCGGTGGCGCCCGTCGAGGAACTGGTGCGGCGCGCCAAGGCGGTCGGTGCGCTCGTCGTGCTCGATGCCTGCCAGTCGGTGCCGCACATGGCCGTCGACTTCCGAGCGCTCGGGGTGGACTTCGCTGCGTTCTCCGGGCACAAGATGTTCGGGCCGTCCGGCGTCGGGGTTCTCTACGGGCGTCGCGATCTGCTCGCCGATGTGCCCCCGTTCATCACCGGCGGTTCGATGATCGAAACCGTCACCATGGACACGACGACGTTCGCGGCGCCTCCGCAACGATTCGAGGCGGGCTCGCCGATGTCGTCGCAGGCCGTCGGGCTCGGGGCTGCGGTGCGGTATCTGCAGGACATCGGGATGGACGCGGTCGCCGCGCACGAACACGAATTGACGGCCGCGGCCCTTGCCGAGCTCAACGCGATCGAGGGTCTGCGGATCGTCGGCCCCACCACCGCGGAGCAACGCGGCGGCGCCGTGTCGTTCGTCGTGGACGGCGTCCACGCCCACGATCTCGGGCAGATCCTGGACGACGAGGGCGTCGAGATCCGTGTGGGTCACCACTGCGCGTGGCCGCTGCACCGGCGTCTCGGGGTCGCCGCCACCGCACGCGCGTCGTTCGCCGTGTACAACACGCTCGACGAGGTCGCCGCGCTGGGCGCCGCGATCCGCCGGGCACAGGACTTCTTCGGGGTGCGCGGCTGATGCGAATGGAACAGATGTACCAGGAAGTGATCCTGGACCACTACAAGCGTCCCCACCATCGCGGTCTGCGCGATCCCTACGGCGCCGAGGTGCATCACGTCAATCCGACCTGCGGCGACGAGATCACCTTGCGGGTGCACCTCGCCGACGGTGTCGTGGCGGACGTCTCGTACGACGGTCAGGGCTGCTCGATCAGCCAGGCCGCGACCTCGGTGCTCACCGACCAGGTGATCGGAACACCCGTCGAGCAGGCGCTCGCCACCGTCGCGAGTTTCGCCGAGATGGTGGGCAGCCGTGGCAACATCGAAGGCGACGAGGATGTCCTGGGCGACGGCATCGCCTTCGCCGGGGTCTCGAAGTACCCGGCGCGCGTCAAGTGCGCGCTGCTGGGCTGGATGGCATTCAAGGACGCCGTCGTGCAGATTCTCGACGGCGGGGCCGAGAATGATGTGGCCGACGGGGTCGAACCCGTTTCTAGCGGAGGAAAGAACTCATGACCGAACCTGCCCCCGACACCGTGACTGCCGAGGCTGCGGTCGCCGAGAACGCGATCGCCGGGAACTCCGGCGACAGCGAGACGAGCAACATGGTGTCCGCCTCGGCACCACCCCTGGACCCCGAGCGTCTGGACGAACTCGAGGAGGCCATGCGCGACGTGGTCGACCCGGAACTCGGCATCAACGTCGTCGACCTCGGACTGGTCTACGGCATCTCCGAGACCGACGAGGCCGTGACCATCGACATGACGCTGACCTCGGCGGCCTGCCCGCTCACGGACGTCATCGAAGACCAGGCTCAGGGCGCACTCGTGCGCAGCGGCATGTGCGACGAACTCCGCATCAACTGGGTGTGGATGCCGCCGTGGGGTCCCGACAAGATCACCGAGGACGGGCGCGAGCAGTTGCGCGCGTTGGGCTTCACCGTCTGATTCGAGATTCTTCTCGAACACCCGCGTTGTACTCGAACGCCGGCGCGCCGGATCGCTTCCGCTCCGCCGACCACCGTTCACCGAAGTAGCCGACCGCCGGGCCTGTAGGCCCGGCGGTCAGGCGCGTTTGCGTTCGGTCGTCTTCTTCGCCGGGGTCTTCTTCGCGGTCGACCCGGACTTTCCTGATGCGCTCTTCTTGGCGGTGGTTTTCTTGGCGGCGGCCTTCTTCGCCGGCGCCTTCCGTCCGGAACTCTTCTTCGGAGCCTCGGTTTCGTCGTCTTTGCTGCCCCCGGACGGTTTCCCCCCGGCGGCATCGACGCTGCGCTGCAGCGCAGCCACCAGATCGAGGACCTCGGCGTCGGCACCTTCCTCGGCGGGCTCGGCGACCTGGAACACCTTTTCTCCGCCGCGGGCGAGCGCATCGTCGATCAACGTCCGCAGCTCGACCTGGTACTCGTCGGTGAACTCCGTCGGGTCGAAGTCCGCAGACATCGATTCGACCAAGGTCTCGGCCATCGCGAGTTCTTTCGGCTTCGGCTGCTCCACCTTGTCGAGGGAGGAGAACTCGGCGGCGCGCACCTCGTCCGGCCACAGCAGCGTCTGCAGAATCAGCAGGCCCTCGCTCGTGCGGAGCGCGGCGAGACGCGTGCGCTGGCGCAACGTGAAATGCACCAGTGCGGTGCGGTCGCTCTGCTCGAGCGTCGCCGCGAGCAGCGCATAGGCTTTCGGCGACGCCGAATCGGGTTCGAGATAGTACGACTTCTCGAACAGAATCGGATCGATCTGCTCGGTGGGCACGAACTGCAGCACCGGGATCTCGTGTTTCTCCGCGGCCGGCAGCTTGTCGAAGTCTTCGTCGGTGAGTACGACACGGGTGCCGTCTTCCGAGTCGTAGGCCTTGTCGATCTCCTGATAGGGGACGACCTCGCCACACTCGCTGCACACCCGCTGGTACTTGATTCGCCCGCCGTCCTTGGCGTGCACCTGATGGAATCTGATGTCGTGGCTCTCGGTCGCCGAGTACACCTTCACCGGGACGTTGACGAGGCCGAACGCGAGGGCACCCTTCCAGATCGACCGCATATGCCCATCATGATCGACAGTGCGCCCGGTGTGCGGCGAACCGGCGGAATTTCTTCGGTGTCGGGCGGCTGAGATGTCACCACATCGCGCGCACGAGCGCGCCCCGCATCCGCGGCGGCACCGCGCCGAAGAGTTTCCACATCGCCGCCGCGGTGCCCGCGAGGTCGTCGCGCCGCGACAGGTACGCGCGCTGGTGTGCCGGCGGCAGCTCGAAGAACTCCGAGAAGAACTCCGCGGTCGAGGTCGCATCGAGGCGCAGCAGGGCCCGCAGCCCCACCGACCGCAGGGCAGCGACCGCTCGGGCCGCACGCGTCCACAGCACCTCGTCGGGGTCTGCGTTGTTCCGCATCGCCGTGACCACCGCGTCGGCGGTCGCGAGCGCGGTCCCGACCGCGTATCCCGTCGCCGGGTGCATCAGCCCGCCCCGCGCCCCGAAGCCGAGTACCCCGTCGCGGCGGCGGGGCGGAGCCTCGACCGCGAAGCGCACCCGCTCGATGCGTTCACTGCCGTCGACGGGCACCCCCCGCGCCGTGAGCCGCGCGTCGAGCCGGCGGCGCAGTTCTTGCAGCGGCACCGGGGGGCGTCCCACCAGGCAGGTCTCCTCGAGAAGTACCCGGCCCGCGCCCACCGGCATCGCATACAGGAACGAGGGGGTATCGCCGGAGACGGTGCCGTTGTCGGTGCGCCAGTCCATGAACCACGCCGACCGGGACTCGAGGGCCGGCGCCGCGGCCGGCTCGTCGACGACGACACCGAAGGCGCTCTGCTGCGCGTACTGCGCGGTGACCGGTACCCCACGCGCATCGACCACGTAGCGGGCCCGGAGCCGACGTCCGTCGTCGAGCACCGCGCCACCCGGATCCAGCGACCGGACCCGTCCGGCGGTCACCGTCACCGGATCGAGGGGCAGCGCGGCGCGCAGCGCCGCGGTGTCGAAGATGCAGTAGGCCCGGTTCAGCACGTGCGGCCGTCCCGCCCATACCGCGGGTTCGTCGACGCGAGACGCGACAGCCCCGGCCGGCAGCCAGGAGGGAAGCTCGTCGGCCCACGCCCCGTACGTGGCGGTCCACTCCCGATCCGGATGCGGGTCGACGGCCACGACCTCGAGCCCGGCGGCGTGGGCCCGGGAGGCGAGGGTGCGACCGGCCGGGCCGAGGCCGGCGACCAGCACGTCGGCGATCCGGGACGTCGTCATAGTGGGCAGCGTAGAACTCCGCGTCGCGCGGTCGAGGGACCACCGCCTGCGACGGCCGGTGAACGTAGTGCATCTCACCTCCTGATCCGGTGTCATCGACGGTAAAATAGGTGGTTCGTGTGCCCGGCCCTTCGGCCTGACGGCACCCAATCGCACCCCCCATCGAGGAGTCCCACGCGTGATCACCGCTACCGATCTGGAAGTCCGTGCCGGTGTGCGGACGCTGCTCTCCGCACCCGGGTCCGGGTTGCGGGTGCAGCCCGGAGACCGGATCGGGCTGGTCGGACGCAACGGCGCGGGCAAGACCACCACCCTGCGCATCCTCGCGGGCGAGGGCGAACCGTATGCCGGCACCGTCGTCCGTTCCGGCGAACTCGGCTATCTGCCGCAGGACCCGAAAGAGGGTGACCTGTCGGTGCTCGCGAAGAACCGGGTGCTCTCGGCGCGCGGCCTCGACGAGATCCTGCGCTCGATGGAGAAGCAGCAGGCGCTCATGGCCGAGGCCGTCGACGAGAAGATCCGCGACCGCGCGGTGCACAAGTACGGCTCGCTCGAGGAACGTTTCTCCGCTCTCGGCGGGTACGAAGCCGAGTCCGAGGCCGCGCGGATCTGCTCGAGCCTGGGCCTGGCCGACCGCATTCTCGAGCAGCCCCTGCAGACGCTGTCCGGCGGTCAGCGGCGCCGCGTCGAACTGGCCCGCATCCTGTTCGCGGCGTCCGACGGTGCGGGGAAATCGGCGACGACCCTGCTCCTCGACGAGCCCACGAACCACCTCGACGCCGACTCCATCACGTGGCTGCGCGGATTCCTGCAGAACCACGACGGCGGACTCATCGTGATCAGTCACGATGTGGATCTGCTCGCCGACGTCGTCAACAAGGTGTGGTTCCTCGACGCGGTGCGCGGCGAGGCCGACATCTACAACATGGGGTGGAAGAAGTACCTCGATGCCCGCGCGACCGACGAGCAGCGTCGCCGCCGCGAGCGCGCCAACGCCGAGAAGAAGGCGTCGGCGCTGCACAAGCAGGCCGCGAAGCTCGGCGCGAAGGCCACGAAGGCCACCGCGGCGCAGAACATGGCCAAACGCGCCGACAAGCTGCTCAACGACCTCGACGAGGTCCGGGTGGCCGACCGGGTCGCCAAGATTCGGTTCCCGGAGCCCGCCCCGTGCGGCAAGACCCCGCTCATGGCGAAGGAACTGACGAAGGTGTACGGCTCGCTGGAGATCTTCACCGGCGTCGACCTGGCGATCGACCGCGGGTCACGCGTGGTGATCCTCGGTCTCAACGGTGCGGGCAAGACCACCCTGCTGCGTCTGCTCGGCGGCGTCGAGACACCGGATCTCGGTGAACTCGTCGCCGGCCACGGGTTGAAGATCGGATACTTCGCGCAGGAACACGACACCCTCGACGACGATGCGTCGGTCTGGGAGAACATTCGTCACGCCGCTCCGGACGCGGGGGAGCAGGACCTGCGGGGGCTGCTCGGTGCGTTCATGTTCACCGGCCCCCAGCTCGATCAGCCCGCCGGCACCTTGTCGGGCGGTGAGAAGACGCGTCTGGCGTTGGCGGGGCTCGTGTCGTCGGCCGCGAACGTGCTGCTGCTCGACGAGCCGACCAACAACCTGGATCCGGTCTCGCGCGAGCAGGTTCTCGACGCGCTGCGCAGCTACGAGGGCGCGGTCGTGCTCGTCACCCACGATCCGGGTGCCGCCGAGGCGCTGAACCCGGAGCGTGTGATTCTGCTCCCGGACGGCACCGAGGACCATTGGTCGCGGGAGTACCTGGAGCTGATCCAGCTGGCGTGAGGCCGGCTCCGGTCCGTGCCCCCTTCGGATCGATCCGCCACGGTCCGCGTGCCGTTGATCTAGCCTGGAAACAGGACCTTTGTCGAGGCGACGGGAGGATCAATGGCGCGCAATCCCGACCGTGCTCAGCCTACGTTTACGAAGGGAACTCGGGTCACCGGGGAATCTCGGGACCGCTTGCAGGAAGAACTCAAACGCCGGTACGAGGCGGGTGCGAGCATTCGCACGCTGGCGCAGGAAACCGGACGCTCCTACGGGTTCGTGCACAATGTGCTGGTCGAATCCCAGGTGCGTCTGCGCGGCAGGGGCGGCCCGAATCGCCGACGGCGCACCGCCACAGCAGACCAGGGCGGCTGACCGGCCGCGACCGGATCGGGTCAATCGCGGCGCCGGACCGATTCCTCCACGAGATCGAGAACCTGCCCGAGTTCCTTTTCCGCATGTCCCGATGCCAGCCGGGCGATGAGTCCGTCGAGCACGAGATCGAGATACTTGAGAACCACTTCGGTCGGCAGGTCGTCGCGGAGCCGTCCCGCTTCGCGCTGCCGTTCGAGGCGGCCCACGGTCGCCTCGGTGAGTTCGGCCGAATGCTGGGTCCACGCCTTCGCGAACTCGGGGTCCGTCCGCAGGCGCCGGGTGATCTCGAGGCGGGTGCCGAGCCAGTCGAACCGCTCGGGTGAGGCGAGCATGTCGCGCATCACCTGCACCAGTCCCTGGGTGGCGGCGACATCGGCCATCCGCTTGTTGTCCGCCTGCGCGAGCGCGAGGAACAGGCCGTCCTTGTCCTTGAAATGGTGGAAGATCGCGCCGCGGGACAGTCCGGTGATCTCCTCGAGCCGGCGCACCGTCGCGCCGTCGTAGCCGTACTCGGCGAAACAGCGTCGTGCACCGTCGAGGATCTGACTGCGCCGAGCGGCGAGATGGTCCTCACTGACCTTGGGCACCGCCCACATCCTTTCCGACAGCGGACACGGCGGGCCCGAGACGAGACTCGTCCCAGGCCCACCGCGCCGCACTCTGTGCGGCCGTGCGGTCGCGAACCGATCAGTTGTTGATCATGTTGCGCAGCACGTACTGCAGGATGCCGCCGTTGCGGTAGTAGTCCGCCTCACCCGGGGTGTCGATCCGGACCACGGCGTCGAAGGTGACCTTCTCGCCGTTCTCGCGGGTCGCGGTGACCTTGACGGTCTGCGGGGTCGCGCCCTCGTTGAGCTTCTCGATGCCTTCGATATCGAAGGTTTCGGTGCCGTCCAGGCCCAGCGACGCGGCGGATTCGCCGGCCGGGAACTGCAGCGGCACAACGCCCATGCCGATCAGGTTGGAGCGGTGGATGCGCTCGAACGACTCGACGATGACGGCCTTGACACCGAGCAGGCTGGTGCCCTTGGCGGCCCAGTCGCGCGAAGAACCGGAGCCGTACTCCTTGCCGCCCAGGACCACGAGCGGGATGCCGGCGGCCTGGTAGTTCTGCGACGCGTCGTAGATGAACGCCTGCGGTCCGCCGTCCTGCGTGAAGTCGCGGGTGTAGCCGCCCGAGACGTCGTCGAGGAGCTGGTTGCGCAGCCGGATGTTGGCGAACGTGCCGCGGATCATCACCTCGTGGTTGCCGCGACGCGAGCCCAGGGAGTTGAAGTCCTTGCGTGCGACACCGTGCGCCTCCAGGTACTGCGCGGCGGGGGTGCCGGACTTGATGGCACCGGCGGGGGAGATGTGGTCGGTGGTGACCGAGTCGCCCAGCAGCGCCAGAACGCGGGCACCCTTGATGTCGGAAACCGGTGCGGCGTCCTTGGTCATGCCGTCGAAGTACGGAGGCTTCCGCACGTAGGTGGAGTCCTCGGCCCACTCGAAGGTCTTGCCCTCCGGGGTGGACAGCGAACGCCAGCGCTCGTCGCCCTTGAAGACGTCGGCGTACGAGTCGACGAACATCTCCCGGTTGATCGACGCCGCGATGGTGTCCTCGATCTCCTGGGTGGACGGCCAGATGTCCTTCAGGAAGACGTCGTTACCGTCCTGGTCCTGACCCAGCGGGTCCGTCTCGAAGTCGAAGTCCATGGTGCCGGCGATCGCGTAGGCGATGACCAGCGGCGGCGAGGCCAGGTAGTTCATCTTGACGTCGGGGGAGATACGACCCTCGAAGTTGCGGTTGCCCGACAGCACGGCCGTCGCGGCCAGATCGTTGTCGTTGATCGCCTTGGAGATGTCCTCCGGCAGCGGACCGGTGTTGCCGATGCACGTGGTGCAGCCGTAACCACCGAGGTGGAAGCCGAGCTTCTCGAGGTACGGCCACAGGCCGGCCTTCTCGTAGTAGTCGGTGACGACCTGCGAGCCGGGCGCCATGTTGGTCTTGACCCACGGCTTGGAAGCAAGACCCTTTTCGACGGCGTTGCGCGCCAGCAGTGCCGCGCCGAGCATGACCGACGGGTTCGAGGTGTTGGTACAGGACGTGATGCCCGCGACCACGACCGCGCCGTGATCGAGGACGAACTCACCGCGCTCGTCGGACTTGACGGTGACGGGCTTCGTCGGACGACCCTCGGTGTCGAGTGCGGCCGAGTGGACGACGGTGCCCTCGTGGTCGTCGGCGAAGGTCAGTGCGCTCGGATCGGAGGCCGGGAAGGACTCCTCGACCGCCTCGTCGAGCTGGGTGTGATCGGTCTTGGCGTAGTCGACGATATCGCGGCGGAATGCCTGCTTGCCCTCCGACAGCAGGATTCGGTCCTGCGGGCGCTTCGGGCCGGCGATCGACGGGACGACCGTCGACAGGTCCAGCTCGAGGTACTCGGAGAACGCCGGCTCCTTGGCTGCGTCGTGCCACATGCCCTGTTCCTTGGCGTAGGCCTCGACGAGCGCGAGCTGCTCCTCGGACCGGCCGGTCAGGCGCATGTAGTTGATGGTCTCGTCGTCGATCGGGAAGATCGCGGCCGTCGAACCGAATTCGGGGCTCATGTTGCCGAGCGTGGCGCGGTTGGCCAGCGGCACCTCGGCGACACCCTCGCCGTAGAACTCGACGAACTTGCCGACGACACCGTGCTTGCGCAGCATGTCCGTCACGGTGAGCACCACGTCGGTCGCGGTGACGCCCGGCTTGATCTCACCGGTGAGTTTGAAGCCGACCACGCGCGGGATGAGCATGGACACCGGCTGGCCGAGCATCGCGGCCTCGGCCTCGATGCCGCCGACGCCCCAGCCGAGGACGCCCAGGCCGTTGACCATCGTGGTGTGCGAGTCGGTGCCGACGCAGGTGTCGGGGTAGGCCTGGCCGTCGCGGACCATGACGGTGCGGGCCAGGTACTCGATGTTGACCTGGTGCACGATGCCGGTGCCCGGGGGCACGACCTTGAAGTCGTCGAAGGCGCCCTGGCCCCAGCGCAGGAACTGGTAGCGCTCTTCGTTGCGCTCGTATTCGAGTTGCACGTTGCGCTCGAAGGCGTCGGCCGTGCCGAACACGTCGAGGATCACGGAGTGGTCGATGACCATCTCGGCAGGGGACAGCGGGTTGACCTTGTCCGGGTCGCCGCCCAGGGTGGTGACGGCTTCACGCATGGTGGCGAGGTCCACGACGCAGGGCACGCCGGTGAAGTCCTGCATGATCACGCGGGCGGGGGTGAACTGGATTTCCACGCTCGGATCGGCCGACGGATCCCAGTCGGCGAGGGCGCGGATGTGGTCGGCGGTGATATTCGCGCCGTCTTCGGTGCGAAGGAGGTTCTCGGCGAGAACCTTCAAGGAATAGGGAAGTTTCTCGGTGCCGGGAACGGCCGACAGGCGGAAGATCTCATACGAGTTCTCTCCGACCTGCAGCGTCCCCTTGGCGCCGAACGAATCAATACTGGTGCTCACGTCAGCTCCACTCGTCGTTACGGCTCGCCGCCGACGGGGCTGTGTCGACGGCTGAAGCGAGGCACACGACATCGACCCGGCCGGCAGTTCGGTGCGGTGACGTCGTGGCGTCTCACGACAAGTCTAACAGTACGCTTGTCCTGCAATGCGGAGGTATCATCCCGGCCGCGTCGCGGTTCCGTCCACTGGCCCGGGATGTGAACGCCCGCGCGCGAACCGGCGTCGGCGCCTGATCCGCAACGTCCATCGCGTAGTGTGCGATGTTGCCGTGCGAGTGTGGCACCCCCGCCGACTCTCGGCGAGGAGAAGCCGCATCGCCCGCTCCTGCCCCAGCACCACCGGAGAGAGATGTCTGCGCCACTGCCACGAATTCCCGGGCCTTCGGTCACCGATCTGCCTCCCGGTGTCTCGCTCGAACAGGTGCTCGCGGACCTTGCCGACGACCAGGTCGCCGCACCGGCCGACCGTGCCGCCGAGCTCGTCGAGCAGGTGGAGCGAGCCCGCGACCTGGGCGTCGATCTGAGCATCGTCGTCGTCGAGCGCGATCCCCGCATCGATTCGCAACTGCGCGACCTCGCCACCGAGATCGGCTCCGAGGACGGGGGTACCGTCCTCGTCCTCAGCCCCGGCTGGGTCGGGACCTACAGCGACAACCTCGACCGGGTCACGCTGGAAGCCGCGCAGGACCGCACCTACACCGGCGACCCCGTCGTCTCTGCCCGCAATTTCGTCGATTCGCTGGCCGAGCCGTCCCAGCCGTGGACGCTGTGGACGATCCTGCTGATCGTCGTGGTCGCCGCCGCAGCCGGGGTCACGTACCTGGTGAAGAGCCGCCGTCGTCGCGGTACCGAAGTTGCGACCCCCGAACCGGTTCCCGGGCCGGGCGACCGGTCGTCAACGGCCTGAGCGACACGATCCGGCACCGATCGGCGTCCGCATGCGATGCCCGTGTCCGGCCGGTGACCGAACGACAATTTTCTGCCGATATTCGTGACTGTCGTGCGACCGCCGCGCGTGTGTCGTACGGTGCAGATGGCGCTCTTGGGGAAGAAGTGTCACAACCGGGTTGCAGTACGCTGCTGCGACCCGGCGTGCGATAGTCGGCGATTCGACCGTGGACACCACGGGCGATCAGCGCTGCGCTCTTCCTGCCGAGCGTCGGCGTCGGCCTCACCCGCCGGCACGACCGAGGGAGAGCACTGTGAGACGATTCGGTTTCCGCGGAAATCCGCGACGGTCGGTATCGTCCGGCGCCGCTGAGCCACACAGTCTTTCGCCGGAACCCACCGGACGTCGACGCTCACGCCGCCGCCCCGTCCCGCGGTTGGTGGCCGGGGTCGCTCTCCTCACCGTCGTGCTCGTCGGTGTCGCCGGGACCGCCGGGGCTGCGCCGCCGCCCCCGAACCCGAGCGAACAGGAACTCGAGGCAGCCGGATCGGCCGTCACCTCCGGCGTCGACCGGATCGGGGAACTGATCCTGCGGATCGCCAATGCCGACCAACAGCTCGCCGAGCTCGACGCCGCGGTGGCGATCAAACGCGAAGCGGTCAACCGCGCCCTGGTGGACCTGCAGTCCGCACGCGATGTAGCCGATTCCGCGGCGCATACGGTGGCGCTGTCGCAGCAGGCACTGCGCGACGCCGGGGCCCGGATCCAGCATGCCCAACACGATTTCGACGATTTCGCTCGCAGCAGCTACACGCGGGGCGTGAACTCGGCCTCGCTCGCCGCGTTCCTGGCGACCGACGGCCCCGAGGACCTGCTCGACCGCGCTCAGGTCATGCGCTTGCTGCTTTCGGGACGGACCGCGGTGCTCGACGCACTCGAGCGTGCCCGCACCGAGGAGGCCAACAACCACTCACAGGCACGCGCCGCCAAGCTGGAAGCGGACGCGGCCGCCGAGGCAGCGGAACGCCGGAAGGCGGACGCCGAAACCGCGATCACCGTCGCGCGTGCGGCCCTCGATCAGCAAGCAGCCGACAAACAGCGCATCGAACAAGAGCGCGCGCAGGCTCAGACTTCCCTCGACCTGGCCCGGAGCAACGTGGCCGGGCTACAGGGACAACGCGCCGAGTATGTGGCCTGGGACCAGCAGCGCCGTGCCGAGGAGGCGGCGGCGGCCGCTGCCGCCGCGGCTGCGAACGAGGCCGCCGTCGAGGCCGCCGGACGGGTCGCCGCCGATGCGGCAGCCCGCGCCCGCGCCGCCGAACTCGCGAACGGCCGGCGACCACACACCCAGATCGATACGCCGGCTCCCGTCACGGACGGGAGTGTCCGGGAGCAGGCGCCCCCGGAGACGGTGACCGAACCGGGCGCCCCGGATTCCGATGTCGTCGCCGAGTCGCCTCTGCCCGACAGCGCCGAGGCGGGTGGCGCCGACACGGGAATCGGCACAGAGACCGACCCGGACCTCGGGCCGGACACGGACTCCGGCGGCACCGGCCGCGACTGGGGCAACCAGGATCCGGGCGATCCGGTCGGCGACGCCATCGTCACCCCGTCGAAGCCGAGGTCCAAGCCCAGCACACCGCGCCCCACCGTCACCGGCACGGCCGCCATCCAGACGGTCGTCGATCGAGGCCTGTCGCAGATCGGCGTGCCGTACGCGTGGGGAGGCGGCGACGAGAACGGTCCTACTCGCGGCATCCGCGACGGCGGTGTTGCCGACACCTACGGTGATTTCAACAAGGTCGGATTCGACTGCTCGGGACTGATGATCTACGCATTCGCCGGTATCGGCATCTCCCTGCCGCACTACACCGGCTACCAGTACACCGCCGGCACGCAGGTCCCGTCGTCGCAGATGCGGCGCGGCGACATGATCTTCTACGGCCCGAACGCGAGTCAGCACGTGGGCCTGTATCTCGGTGACGGCATGATGCTCGAAGCGCCGCAGTCCGGTTCGCACGTGAAGATCTCGCCGGTACGCTGGGACGGGATGACGCCCTACGTGGTGCGCATGGTGTCGTGACGGCGCTCTGACGTCGTCCGGGAGGCCGGTGCAACGGTGCCGTCCACTCGGACGGTGTTGCGGTGACGGCACAGGAAACCGGCACCTGCCATAGTGGTGCCGGCAGGTGTTTTCCAGCGGAGTAAGCAAGCAGGCGAAAGCGGTGGATTCTTGGTGACCTCACGTGAGGGTGGGACGTCGGGTACGGCAGCGCCGGGCGCACAGGGCGGTGCCCCCCAGAAGGGCGGTGCCCCGCAGAAGGGCGCGGCAGCTCAACAGGGTGGAATCCCCCAGGCCGGTGCGGTGGACACCACCAAACGAATTCAGCCGCAACGAACCGACGGCCGGACCTCCGTCCCCGACCCGGTGCACGACCCCATGAGCGACGTACGACTGCTCGAAAAGGCCGTGTACGAAGTCAAACGCGTCATCGTCGGTCAGGACCTGCTCGTCGAGCGGATGCTCGTCGGCGTCCTCGCCAAAGGGCACGTGCTGCTCGAAGGCGTCCCCGGCGTAGCCAAGACCTTGGCGGTCGAAACCTTCGCCAAGGTGGTCGGCGGATCCTTCTCCCGCGTTCAGTTCACCCCCGACCTGGTGCCCACCGACCTCGTGGGCACCCGCATCTACCGGCAGGGCCGCGAAGAGTTCGACACCGAACTCGGCCCCGTCGTCGCCAACTTCGTCCTCGCCGACGAGATCAACCGCGCCCCCGCCAAGGTGCAGTCCGCGCTGCTCGAGGTGATGGCCGAGGGACACGTCACGATCGGCGGCAAGACGTTCCCGATGCCCGAGCCGTTCCTGGTGATGGCCACCCAGAACCCCATCGAGAACGAAGGCGTGTACCCGCTGCCGGAAGCGCAGCGCGACCGGTTCCTGTTCAAGGTGCTCGTGGACTATCCCACCGTCGAGGAAGAACGCGAGATCGTCTACCGCATGGGTGTGGCCGCGCCGGAACCCAAGCAGATCCTCGGCCACGAGGAGCTCATCCGGCTGCAGAAGGTGGCGAGCCGAGTGTTCGTGCACCACGCCCTCGTCGACTATGTGGTGCGGGTGATCTTCGCGACCCGCTCGCCCGGTGACGTCGGCCTGACAGATGTGCAGGGCTGGATCGCCTACGGCGCCTCGCCGCGCGCCACACTCGGCATCATTTCCTCCGCCCGCGCGCTGGCGCTGGTGCGTGGACGCGACTACGTGATCCCGCAGGACATCGTCGATGTGATTCCGGACGTGCTGCGGCACCGCCTGGTGCTCTCCTACGACGCACTCGCCGACGACGTCTCCCCGGACCAGATCATCACCAAGATCCTGCAGACCGTCGGCCTGCCCCAGGTCGCGCCGCAGGCGACCGCGCCCGCACCCGTCGGTGCGTCACCGGCCCCTGCCGCCGCACCGCAGGCGGGTGCAGGGACACGGTGAGTGAACGCGCCCACGGGTCGCCGCCGGCCTTCCGTTCCGGCGAACTGCGCGACCCGGCCCTCACCGCGGCGCTGCGCACGCTGGAGCTGACCGTACGACGCCGCCTCGACGGGGTCCTGCACGGCGATCACCTCGGTCTGATTCCGGGTCCCGGCTCCGAACCCGGCGACGCCCGCGAGTACCAGCCCGGCGACGACGTCCGCCAGATGGACTGGTCGGTCACCGCCCGCACCACCCACCCCCACGTGCGGCAGAGTGTCGCCGACCGGGAACTCGAAACGTGGCTGGCGATCGACCTGTCCGCCAGCCTCGACTTCGGCACCGGGCTCTGCGAGAAACGAGATCTCGCGGTCGCCGCGGTCGCCGCGATCGCGCATCTGACGAGCGGGGGCGGCAACCGGATCGGTGCCGTCGTGTCCACCGGGCGCGACGTGGTGCGGATTCCGGCCCGCGGTGGGCGTCTGCACGCCCAATCGATGCTGCGCACCATCGCCACGACCCCGCACCCACCCGACGGCACCCGCGGCGACCTGCGCGGTGTCGTCGAGGCGCTGCGCCGGCCACAACGCCGCCGCGGTCTCGCCGTGGTCATCAGTGATTTCCTGGGCCCCCTGGACTGGGAACGATCCCTGCGGGCGCTGTCGGGCCGTCACGACCTGCTGGCCGTGGAGGTGCTCGACCGCCGCGACCTCGAACTCCCCGACCTCGGCGACGTGGTGCTGCACGACCCGGAAACCGGTCGTACCCGCGAATTCACCACCACCCCACAGCTGCGTGACGACTTCGCGCGCGCCGCCGCCGAGCACCGTGCGGCCGTGCAGCTGGCACTGCGCAGCTGCGGCGCCCCGATGCTGAGTCTGCGCACCGACCGCGACTGGATCGGCGACGTGGTGCGATTCGTCGCCGCGCGCCGCCACAGCTTCGGTGCGCCGGCAGGTCCCGCCCGGCAGGGGGGCCGATGAGCTTTTCCGACTTCGCCTCCCCGTGGTGGCTGCTGTTCCTGCTCGTGGTCGCCGCGCTGGGCGCGGGATATGTTGTGGTGCAGCGTCGGCGGCACGCCCACACTCTCCGGTTCACCAACTTCGAACTCCTCGAGAAAGTGGCCCCGGACCGGCCCGGGCCCGCGCGGCACGTCCCGATCGCGTTGCTGCTCGTCGGCCTCGCCCTTCTCACGGTTGCGCTCGCCGGACCCACCGCCGAGCAACGCGTGCCCCGAAATCGCGCGACGGTGGTGCTCGTGATCGACGTGTCGCTGTCGATGGAGGCCACCGACGTGGCGCCGTCGCGTCTCGCCGCTGCGCAGGAGGCCGCGAAGTCGTTCGCCGACGACCTGACACCGGGGATCAACCTCGGGTTGGTCGCGTTCTCCGGTACCGCGTCCGTGCTGGTGTCACCGACCACCAACCGCGCTGCCACCAAGACCGCGATCGATCACCTGCAACTCAGCGAACGCACCGCCACCGGTGAGGCCATCTTCACCGCGATGCAGTCGATCGACACCCTGTCGGCGGTACTCGGCGGCAGCGACCAGGCGCCGCCCGCCCGGATCGTGCTGCTGTCCGACGGAAAGCAGACCGTCCCCGAAAGCCCCGACGACCCGCGGGGCGGGTTCACCGCGGCACGCCAGGCCGCGGACAAGAACATCCCGGTCTCGACCATTTCGTTCGGTACCGAGAACGGCACCGTCACCATCGAGGACGAGCGGATCCCGGTCCCCGTCGACGACCCGTCGCTCGAAGAGATCGCCAAGCTCTCGGGCGGCAGTTTCTTCACCGCGTCCAGCCTCGAAGAACTCGAAGGCGCCTACGACACCCTCGAGGAGCAGATCGGGTTCGAAACGACCCGCGGTGACGCCAGTCGTCCCTGGCTGATGTTCGGGGTGTTCGCCGTCGCCGCCGGTCTGGTCGCTGCGATGGTGCTGCGCCAACGGTTGCCCTGACCCGACTTGTCGCCGCTCCCAGAGCACTGTCCGAGCCTGATCGCCGACCAGATAGGTTTGTGCGCATGACTGACGCAACCAGCCCCGCAGCGTCCGCGCGGCCCACCACGTCCCGCTCGGTTCTCGTCACCGGCGGTAACCGCGGAATCGGCCTGGCCGTGGCCCGCCGCCTGCAGGGCGACGGACACCAGGTCGCCGTGACCCACCGTGGCTCCGGCGTCCCCGACGGCCTGTTCGGTGTCGTGTGCGACGTCACCGACACCGACTCCGTCGACCGGGCGTTCAAGGAGGTCGAAGACCATCAGGGGCCCGTCGAGGTCCTGGTCGCCAACGCGGGCATCACCGACGACACCCTGCTGATGCGGATGACCGAGGACCAGTTCACCACCGTCGTCGACGCCAACCTCACCGGCGCGTTCCGGTGCGCGAAGCGCGCCAACCGGGCGATGCTGCGGGGCCGCTGGGGCCGGATGATCTTCCTCGGTTCCGTCGTCGGCCTCGCCGGGCAGGCGGGACAGATCAACTACGCGTCCTCGAAGGCCGGGGTGATCGGCCTGGCCCGGTCGGTGACCCGCGAACTCGGTTCACGCTCGATCACCGCCAACGTCGTCGCCCCCGGTTTCATCGAGACCGACATGACCGCCGAACTGTCCGACGATGTCCGCGACACCGCGAAGAAGTTCATCCCGCTCCAGCGTCTCGGCAGGCCCGAGGACGTCGCCGCGGTCGTGAGCTTCCTCGCCTCCGACGACTCCGCCTACGTCTCCGGCGCGGTCATCCCCGTCGACGGTGGCCTCGGCATGGGCCACTGACCCGCCACATCCGGACCGCATCCGAAACTCACTGGAGGACAGGCACACTCATGGGCGGACTGCTCGAAGGCAAGACCATTCTCGTCACCGGCATCATCACCGATGCCTCCATCGCATTCCACACCGCCAAAGTGGCGCAGGAACAGGGCGCCAAGGTGATCATCACCGGATTCGACCGGCTGCGCCTGATCGACCGGATCGCGCAACGGCTTCCGCAGCCCGTGCCGTCGGCGATCGAACTCGACGTTCAGAACCAGGAGCACCTCGACGGTCTCGCCGGCAAGATCCGCGAGATCGCGCGCGACGGCATCGACGGCGTCGTCCACTCCATCGGATTCGCACCACGCTCGTGCCTGGGCAGCCCGTTCCTCGACGCGCCGTGGACCGACGTCGCGGTCGCACTCGAGGTGTCCGCGTACTCGTACGGGGCGCTCGCCAAGGCGGTGCTGCCCGTGATGAACGACGGCGGTTCGATCGTCGGCATGGACTTCGACCCGGCCCGCGCGGTGCCCTTCTACAACTGGATGGGCGTGTCCAAGGCCACCCTCGAATCCGTCAACCGGTACGTCGCGAAAGAGGTGGGTCCGCGCGGGATCCGCTCGAACCTCGTCGCGGCCGGCCCGATCAAGACCCTCGCGGCGAAAGCCATCGCGGGCGATGCCACCGGTCCCGGCGCCGAGATGAACCGTCTCAACGAAGGCTGGTCCGCCGCCTCGCCGATCGGCTGGGACGTCGACGACCCGACACCGGTCGCCAAGACCGTGTGCACGGTCCTGTCCGACTGGCTGCCCGGCACCACCGGCTCCATCGTCTACGTCGACGGCGGCTTCCACTCGCAGGTCGGTTTCGGCGCCTGACCGTCAGGAGAACAGAACCATGGCGAACACCCCCGAGGCGTACGACGCGCTGATGGTGCTCTCGTTCGGCGGCCCCGAAGGCCCCGACGAGGTGCGGCCGTTTCTCGAGAACGTCACCCGCGGTCGTGGCATCCCGCCCGAACGACTCGACGCCGTCGCCGAGCACTACCTGCACTTCGGGGGTGTGTCACCCATCAACGCCCTCAACCGGGCGATCATCGAGGCGGTCCGCGCCGAATTCGACACCCACGGAATCGATCTGCCGATCTACTTCGGCAACCGGAACTGGCATCCGCTGATCGAGGACACCGTCGCCGAGATGGCCCGCGACGGTGTCGGCAACGCCCTGGTGTTCGCGACGTCGGCGTGGGGCGGATACTCCGGATGCCGGCAGTATCACGAGGACATCGCCCGCGCCCGCGCGGCGATCGCCGACGCACCGGACCTGACGAAGCTGCGCCAGTTCTACGACCATCCACTGTTCATCGACGCGGTGGCCGACGGCGTGCGCGCAGCACGTGCGGAGTTGCCGGACCGGAGCCGAGACACCGCGCGTCTGGTGTTCACCGCCCACTCGGTGCCGACCACCGCCGACGCCGCCGGCGGGCCCCGCGAGGCGGGCGGTCACCTGTACAGCCGGCAGGTGGCCGAGGCGGCGCACCTGGTCTCGGCCGCCCTCGGCGTCGACGACTACGACCTGGTCTGGCAGTCCCGCTCCGGACCTCCTCGGGTGCCGTGGCTCGAACCCGACATCGTCGACCACCTCGACGCCCTCCACGACCGCGGTGTGGACGCGGTGATCGTCGCACCCGTCGGGTTCGTCTCCGACCACCTCGAGGTCGTCTGGGACCTCGACACGGAAGCGCGCGGGCGGGCCGCCGAACTCGGCATGGCGTTCGCGCGGGCCGGAACGGCCGGGACGGATCCCCGGTTCGCGCAACTGGTTCGACAACTGGTGCAGGAACAACTCGGTACCGAGCCGCCGCGGCGCCGCGGTACCGAACCGCAGTTCGGCGTCGGCTGCAACGGACAGTTGTGTGCGGTGGGGTGCTGCGAACTCCCGGCCCGCCCGACACGGCCCGCGTAACCGCGTATCAGCTCACCGCGCCGAACACCGAGGAGACGAACCACCGCGGAAGACTGCGACGCAGTTCGGACGGCCCGTCGATCACCACCGCACCCGACCGCAGCGCCGCCGGCCATCCGAGCTCCCGGCGCCAGATCTCGGTGAGCGCCCGTAGCTGCGCCGTGACCGCCACCGACACCTCGAACCCCGGGTCGGTGTCGCACACGTCGACATCGCCCGGGGTGATGATCATCCACCACCGCCGCACGGACCGTGGCGCCCCGGGGAACTCGAACCGCACAATCGTCCGGCCGGCGGGCACCACGGTGTGGTCGACGTGGCGGTGCATGTCCCACATCAGCAGCTTCGGATCGAGGTCTTCGTCGCCGAGCCGGCCCGTCCACCGCGATCCCCACGCTCCGAGGGCATCGACGACCGGTACCAGTTCCCGGCCCGCGTCCGTGAGCACGTAGCGCACCTCGGTGCCCTCACTGCGGCGCTCCACGATTCCCGCCGAGGTCAGCTGATGCAGCCGCTTGGACAGCAACGTCGGCGACATCCTCGGCAGGCCCCGCCGCAACTCGTTGAAGTGCTCGCTGCCCAGCACGAGTTCTCGCACGATCAGCAGCGTCCACCGCTCGTCGAACAGTTCCATCGCCTTGGCGACGGGACAGAACTGGTGGTACGGCGACCCCATGGTCGAATGCTAGGCCTTCGTGCCGCGCGGGGACAGGGGCGCGGCGCACGCCGGTACAGATTCCGTACTGGATGCGGGTCGCTCCCGGTTTCTACAGTTGACCTGCACCCGCCCCGGACACCGGACCGGAACACGGGGCTCGTTCTCCTGAGGAGACTCATCATGACCGACTCGACCACTCTCGGCGCCGACCGTGCGCTCAAGACGAAACACCGCGCGATGTGGGCCCTCGGCGACTATCCCGCAGTCGCCACCGAGATCATCCCGGAGCTGGGGACGGCGCTGGTCGCCGAGTGCGGTGTGCGCCCGGGCGACCGCGTGCTCGACGTCGCTGCCGGATCCGGCAATGCCGCGATACCGGCGGCCCTCGCCGGCGCCACCGTCACCGCCAGCGATCTGACACCGGAACTGTTCGAGGCCGGCCGCCGCGATGCCGCCGCCGCCGGAGCCGATCTCGACTGGCAGGAGGGCGACGCCGAAAACCTGCCGTACGACGACGAAAGTTTCGACGTCGTATTGTCCTGCGTCGGTGTGATGTTCGCGCCCCACCACCGGGCCGCCGCCGACGAACTCGTGCGGGTGACCCGGGTGGGCGGCCGGATCGGTTTGCTCAGCTGGACGCCCGCCGGTTTCATCGGGCAGATGTTCGCGACGATGAAGCCGTACGCGCCGCCGCCCCCTCCCGGTGCCCAACCGCCTCCGCTGTGGGGCGACGAGGAGCATGTACGGGCCCTGCTCGGCGACCGCGTGACCGACGTGTCGGCGCGTACCGTTTCGCTCCGCGTCGACGGGTTCGCCACGGGCGAGGAGTTCCGGGACTTCTTCAAGGCCGCCTACGGCCCGACCATCGCCGTCTACCGCGCGATCGCCGACGATCCCGACCGGGTGGCGGCGCTCGACCGTGACCTCGCAGACCTGGCGCGGCGCCACGATCTGGGAGGGGGAGCGATGGACTGGGAGTACCTGCTGCTGACGGCCCGTCGCGCGACCTGACCCGTACCCGCCGACGGACAGGGTGAGGTCGGTGCAGCTCAGGTCTGGGGAGAGTGGCGCGCGACGGCGGTGGCGGCGGCGCGACGTGCGGTACGCACCGCGTCCCACAGCGGCCGCAACGCGTCCTCGCGGGCCGCGGCGCCCGAGGCCGAACCCGGCCGGAGGCCACCGTGGCGCCCCGCCACGGTGAGAATCGACGCCACCTGATCGGCCGTGTCGAGAATCCGCCCGACGCGTGGCGGCACGGTCGCCGGCAGCGTGTGACGCGCCGAAGCTGCA
>NZ_JAUZMZ010000062.1:0-26368 GCF_036327435.1 Rhodococcus chondri
GTGCTGCGCGCCCCCTGCCGGCTGTGCAGATAGCCGCCGTCACGCAGGGACGCGTACGCCGAAGTGACGGTGGTGCGGCTCAGCGACAGGGCCGAGGCGAGCTCACGTTCGCTGGGCAGCGCGACACCCAAGGGGACACGGCCGTCGTGGACGAGCAGTCGGATGCCGTCGGCCAACGCCCGGTACGCCGGGCGGGTGTCGCCGGGATCCTGCCAGTTCCCGAGGTCGCGGACCAGCGAACTGGCCCCTATCGCACGCGTAATCACCGGTCCAGTATCCCGCACGGTGGCCTGGTGGTTGCAGGCCAGTCAGCGCGCCGAACGCAGCACCTCGGCGAGACGGGCACGATCGGTGACATCGAGCTTGAGACACGCCCGGTAGATGTGTCCCTCGACGGTGCGCACCGACACCACCAGCCGGTCGGCGATCTCGCGGTTGGTCAGCCCCGCCGCAACCATCGACGCGATCTCCCGCTCACGGCTGGTCAGCGGCAGCGGCTGTGCGGACGCCGTCACCGCGGGGGTGGACGCGTGGTCGCAGCGAGCGGCCAAGGCATCGGCGGCTGCTGCGGCGGCCAGGCCGGATCCACGATGACCTGCCCTCTTCGCCGCGGTCGCGGCCAGCGCGTAGGCGTCCGCCGCCTCCATCGGAACGCCGATCCGTTCGTATTCCCCTGCCACCCTCATCAGTTCGCCGAAGTCGCCGGATTCGGCCGCGGCGGCCTGCGCGGCAGCGAGCCGCACGAGCGGGCCGTCGCAGCACTCGACGAGCTGCGCGAGCCGCCCCGCGCCCGAACTGTCGCCGAACCGGGTCGCGGTGTGCAACGCGAGCGCCTCCACGCCGAACTGCCCCGCCACCGAAGCCGCTCGGGCCGCCTCCCGCGCGAGCTCCACGGCCCGCGAAGTCTCGCCGCGCGCCGCGAACACCCACCCGCGGGCGAGATCGAGATGCGGACGGTGCACCGCCACCTGCCCGCCGTATCGCGTCTCGGCGGCGTCGAGCACCGCCTCCGCGTCCGTGACGCGCCCGAGCAGCGAATATGCCTGGATCAGCGGATAATATGCCGGAAAGATCCACGCGATGGCGTTGGTCGACGGTCCCACCGACAGCGCCGCGACCGCCTGCTCGAGCCGGCGGGCCGCGTCGGCGATCCGGCCGCGCACAAGCTCCATGTCGGCGACGACGACGCTGGCCTGCCCCCACGCCAGATATTCGAGACTGCTCGCGTTGTCCAGGAAACGTTGCGCGCGGCGCTCCGCGGCATCGAACTGTCCGGTGAGGATCAGTGCCCGCACGGACGCGAGTCCGGCCATGTATCGGAACAGACCGTCGACCTTTCCGGCGACGGCATCGTTGCGCGCGCTCGCGCCCGCGATGTCGCCGCTACCCGACACCGCGAACACCCACAACTGTGCGTACGTCGCCCATTCGACGGCCCACGGCGTCAGATCCGGCCGGGCCAGGACGGCTTGCGCTTCGGACAGTCCTTCGGCAAGACGGTTCTGCGCGACAGCGGACCCCGCCCCGAGTGCCCGGATCGTCAGTGCGAGCGATGGTTCGGTGACGCGCTCACGCAAGATGCCGAGCACCTCCTCGGCGCTGTCCACATCGCCCTTGCCGAAGAACAGGTTCGCGAATCGCACCATGCCCCAGGTGGCGAGCTCGCGTTGATCCAGCGCGTCCGGATCGAACTCGGTGAGCAACGCTTCGTCCTCGTCGGATTTGCCGAGCCAGAACAGGGTCCGGCCCAGCAACTGTGCCGCGTCGAATCCACCGCCCCGCTGCACGGCGGCCCGGGCGAACCGCTCACCGAGCGCGCTGTCGGCGAACCCGATCGCCGAGCGCGCCGACGACAGCAGCAGGGCGGTGTCCGGCGGACGATCACTGTCGAGGGCCAGCTCGGTGAGGCGAATGCGGGAGGACACCGTCGACAGGTCCGAACTCTGCAGCGCCTCGACGAGGATGCCCCGCAGCCGGCGGGCCGCGGCGCGCCCGAGTCCGCGCCGGATGACCTCGCTGAACAGCGGATGCGCGTACCGCACCTCGAGCCGGATGCCGTCTTCGTGAACCCGCACGAGGCCGCGGCGTTCGGCTTCCTCGATCGATTCCTCCCCCGCGACCGACGCGAGGACATCGAGATCGATGGGTTCGCAGAACGCCAGCAATTGCAGACAGCGCAGGACGTCGTCTGGCAGCTGCGCGATGCGGGATTCGAGCAGCGCGGCGAGCTCGGAGGTGATCGCGGCACGCCCGCGCAGCTGCCACACCCCGCGCTTGTCGCTGAGCGTGCCCGCCTCGAGCGCACCCTCCACCAGGTGCTTCAGGAACAGCGCGTTGCCGCCGGACGCCTCCCACATGCGGTCGGCGCTGAGCTCCTCGAGGGGACCGCCGAGCACCGATTCGACGTAGGCGACGCTCTGCTCCCGGGTGAACGGTTCCAGTTCGAGTCGCTGCAGGTAGCCGTCCTTCCACAGCGAGGTGACCGCGTCGGGCACCGACTCTCCCGAGCGCACGGTCGCGACGATGCGGGCTTTTCCGTCGAGGGCGAGCTGATGCAGGAAGGTCGCCGACAGCTGATCGAGCAGGTGCGCGTCGTCGACCCCGATGACGAGATCGTCGCCGTCGGCGAGCAGTGCCTCACGGGCGGCGGCGAGGAAGTTGACGGGATCGCGGGAGGTCGTGGAACCGACGACCAGGTGCGCGAAGACACCCAGTGGGATGCTGCGCGCGGATTCGGTTCCCGCGACCCACCGGACCGTGCCCGGCAGCGACCCCGTGGCGAACCGCGCGAGCGTCGTCTTTCCGACACCGGCCGCACCGGTGAGCACCACCCCACGCGATTCGCCGTCCGTCGTCAGCGCGCGTGTGATGGCTGCGAGCTCCCGCTGCCGCTGGATCAACGGCTGCGCTCGGTCCATGTGCGGAGTTTAAGCCGCCCCCGCGGCTCCGGCAGGATATCCGGGACGGCCCGGCAGCCCGATCAGGCCAGGATGTCGCGGCGCACGATCGTCTCGTCGCGGCCGGGACCGACGCCGATGCACGAAATGTGCGCTCCGGAAAGCTCTTCGAGCCGCAGCACGTAGTCCTGCGCGTTCTTCGGGAGGTCTTCGAAGGTGCGGGCGTGCGAGATGTCCTCCGACCAGCCGGGCATTTCCTCGTAGACGGGCTGGGCGTGGTGGATGTCGGTCTGCGTCATCGGCATCTCGTCGATGCGCACCCCGTCGACCTCGTAGCCGACACAGATCGGCACGGTGTCGAGGCCGGACAGCACGTCCAGCTTGGTGAGGAAGTAGTCGGTGATGCCGTTGACGCGGGTGGCGTAGCGGGCGATGACCGCGTCGAACCAGCCGGTGCGACGGGCACGGCCGGTGGTGACACCGACCTCGCCGCCCTTCTTGGCAAGGTATTCACCGTGGTTGTCGAACAGCTCGGTGGGGAACGGGCCCGAACCGACACGCGTGGTGTAGGCCTTGAGGATGCCGAGCACGGTCGTGATCTTCGTCGGGCCGATGCCGGAGCCGACCGCGGCACCGCCGGAAGTCGGGTTCGACGACGTCACGTACGGGTAGGTGCCGTGGTCGACGTCGAGCAGCGTGCCCTGCGAGCCTTCGAGCAGGACCGTCTCGCCACGCTCGAGCGCCTCGTTGAGCTGCAGGCGGGTATCGGCGATGCGGTGCTTGAATCCTTCGGCCTGGCCGAGGACCTCGTCGACCACCTGCTGCGGGTCGAGGGCCTTGCGGTTGTAGATCTTCGCGAGCACCTGGTTCTTGAACTCGAGGGCCGCTTCGACCTTCTGGGTGAAGATCTTCTCGTCCAGGACATCGGCGACACGCACACCGACGCGGGCGAGCTTGTCCTGGTAGCACGGGCCGATACCGCGGCCGGTGGTGCCGATCTTCTTGGCGCCGAGGAAGCGTTCGGTCACCTTATCGATGGCCACGTGGTACGGCATGATCAGGTGAGCATCGGCCGAGAGCAGCAGACGCGAGGTGTCGATGTCGCGCTCTTCGAGTCCGGCGAGTTCGGTGAGCAGCACTCCCGGGTCGACGACGACACCGTTGCCGATGACGTTGGTGACGCCCGGGGTCAGGATGCCCGAGGGGATCAGGTGCAAAGCGAACTTGTCGCCGTTGGGCAGTACCACGGTGTGGCCGGCGTTGTTGCCGCCCTGATACCGCACAACCCACTGGAGACGTCCTCCGAGTAGATCGGTCGCTTTGCCCTTGCCCTCGTCGCCCCACTGGGCTCCGATCAGGACGATTGCCGGCATCTCGCGCTCTCCTCAGGCAGGTGTCTTCGTGCGGGCGGTTCCGCCTGCAGGGTCCTGCCCCAACTGGGCAGCAGCCGGGACCACAGTGTAGTCCACCTCGCACCCGGCTTCGGTCCGGGCGTCCCTCCACACTTCGGATGTGCTCCGAACCGCCCCGGTCGAACGCGTCCCCGGGTCGCGCCGCGCACGGGTGCCTTCCGACTACAGTTGACCGGAGCCCGATGGCCGCCCGATGGAACCATGCGAGGAGATCTGTTGACCCCGGTAGTGCTCAGATGTGGAGATGTGCCGCTGCCGTTGGCACTCACCCCCGTGACCGCGCTGTCGGCTTCCGCCATGCCCGGTAAGGACGATTTCGACGAGGTGCTCGCCCACGCCGAGTCGATCGAGGATCCCCGTCTGATCGTCGTGGGCGACGATGCCGCGTTCGCCGCGACCCTGACCCGCCTCATGCGCACCGAGCGACTCGACATCGAGCTCGCGTATGTCCCGGAACAGCGCACTCCCGCGACCGAGGCGTACGGGCTGCGCACCGGGTCGAAGGCCGCGACGATCGCTCTGCAGGGCGAAGCGAAGCCGATCCCGCTCATCCGCGACGACGCGGGCATCGCCCTCGTCGGCCGCGCCCTCGTCTGTGGTGAGGAGGGCGCGCTGGTCGGTGAGGCGTATGTCGACGACACCCGGCTGTTCTCGGGAACGGTGCCGGGTATCCGCATCGAACCGACACCGGCGCTGCCGGGCTTGCGCGCCGCCGTGGACCGGCCGCGCTGGTTCGGCGGCTACAAGTGGCTCGCGGGCCGTGCCGTGCAACTCGGGTCGCCGGCCGCGGTCCTCACCCGCGACAGCGTGCCTGGGCCCCGGGCCGTGAAGCGGTCGACGTTCTACCGCCACGACAAGAAATGGATGCTCGTGCGCTGAGGCACGCCACGTGCACCGATGCCCGCGACACGGTGGGCGTCCACCGGGTCGCGAGCCTCGAAGTCGATGTGAGCGACCGGTTTTCGCTCAGCCGATACTGACGCCGTAGTCACGCGCGATGCCGGCGAGACCGGACGCGTAGCCCTGGCCGATGGCGCGGAACTTCCACTCGGTGCCGCGACGGTACAACTCGCCGAAGACCATGGCGGTTTCGGTCGACGCGTCTTCGGTCAGGTCGTAGCGCGCAAGCTCGCGGTCGGTTGCGCGGTCGACGACGCGGATGAACGCGTTGCGCACCTGCCCGAACGACTGGCTGCGCGCGTCGGCGTCGTGAATCGACACCGGGAACACGATGGACTGTACGTTCTGCGGAACCGCGACGAGGTCGACGTTGATGACCTCGTCGTCACCCTCGCCCTCTCCGGTCAGGTTGTCGCCGGTGTGCTCGACGGACCCGTCGGGTGAGCGCAGATTGTTGTAGAAGACGAAGTGCTGGTCCGACAGCACCTTGGTGTCGGCGCCCGTCATGAGCGCGCTGGCATCGAGGTCGAAGTCGACGCCGGTAGTAGCGCGGACATCCCAGCCCAGCCCTACCGCCACCGCAGTGAGGTTCGGAGCTTCCTTGGACAGCGAAACGTTTCCACCCTTGGCCAAGCTGACACCCATGCCGGTCCCTTCCGTCGGTCCTCGTTGCTTACCGTCAACCATAGTCAGGGGCCGGCGACGGGGACGTTGTCCTCGCCTACCCGCCCATGTGTGAACAAAATCGGGGTGAGTACTTCTCTGCTGACCGGTTCGTGGCCGGAGGTCGGTGCCTCCGGCCACGAATTTGCCTGTCGGGTGCGAGGAGGTTCTCTGTGATGATTCGCGTCGCGTCAGTGCCTGCGTCGCATGTATATGTCCGGCATCTCGCCTCCCCCGGCGGGGACGACGGCGTAATCCGGCTGCCGGATCCGATTCCCGCCGACGGCCGCAAGGTGCCGGGTGGTTGGTGGCCCCCGCTGATGCTCGAACCCAACTGGATCACAGAACACCACACGGAGTTCGACGTCTTCCACATCCACTTCGGTTTCGACGCGATCGGCCCGGAGCAACTGCAGGACATCGTCGCGGAACTGGACGACCACGGCATCCCCCTCGTGTACACGGTGCACGACCTGCGGAACCCGCACCATCGCGACCCCGGGGCGCATGCCAAGCAACTCGACGTTCTGATCCCCGCCGCCCGCGAGCTGATCACTCTCACCCCCGGAGCGGCCGCCCGAATCCGGTCGCAGTGGGGGCGACAGGCGACAGTGCTGCCGCATCCCCACGTCGTCGAACGGGAGTGGTGCGAGCGACCGCGTCGGAGCGGCGGTCCCTTCACCGTCGGTGTCCACGCGAAAAGCCTGCGCGCGAACATGGATCTGTTTCCGGTGCTCGACACTCTGACCGAGACCGTGCGAACCCTGCCGGACGCGATACTCCGGATCGACGTGCACGACGAGATCTTCGATGCCGACAATCCCTACTGGCACAACCCCGAGGCCGGGAAGCGAATTCTGGAGTACGGCAAGCACTCGCACGTCGACGTCCGGGTTCACCCGTATTTCTCCGACGACGAGCTGTGGCAGTATCTCGCCGACCTGTCGGTGTCCGTCCTCCCGTATCGGTTCGGAACTCATTCCGGCTGGCTCGAAGCATGCATCGATCTGGGCACCGCGGTGGTCGCGCCGAGTTGCGGCTTCTACGGTGAGCAACGACCGTGCGGGGTGTACACGCTCGACGAAACACGCTTCGACCCGCGGTCGTTGGATCGCGCTGTGCGAACCCTGTACGAGACCAGGCAATTTCCCAGGGCAAGCTGGCCGGAGCGGATGTGCGAGCGCCGCGAACTCGCCCGCGCGCACCGGGCGGTGTACGAACGCGCACTGCAGGAGACCGGATCATGAGAGGACGACCCCTGCGTATCGCCCTGATCGCCTCGAATCGTCATCCCATCCGGCAACCCTTCGCCGGCGGACTCGAAGCTCACGTGTGGCACCTGGCGAACGCGCTGGGCAAGGACGGTCACGACGTGACGCTGTACGCGGCACCGGGATCCGATCCGGACCTTCCCGCCGCGTTCCTCGAAGTGCCGACGCTCGACGTCAGCGACCTCGCCCGCAGCGACGTGTCGATGCCCGCGACAGCATTCCTCCACGACCACCACGCCTATCTCTCACTGATGCTCGAGCTGGCCGGACCATCCGCCGCATCGTTCGACATCGTGCACAACCACAGCCTGCACTACCTCCCCATCGCGATGGCCCCGGCGCTGCGCACACCGCTGCTGTGCACCCTGCATACGCCGCCGACGCCGTGGCTCGAATCCGCGATGACCGTGCCGGGCGGTTGCCCCTGCACCTTCGTCGCGGTCAGCCGGCACACCGCAGCAGCGTGGGAGCACGCCACACCCGGACCGGTGGCCGTCGTGCCCAACGGGGTCGACCTCACGGCCTGGCCCGCCGGACCCGGTGGCCCCGACCTCATCTGGTTCGGTCGCCTCGTGCACGAGAAGGGCCCGGACGTCGCAATCGAGGCCGCGCGCCGAGCCGGATACCGGCTGCGGATCGCCGGGCCGATCAGCGACCGCGAGTACTTCGCAACCCGGATCGAGCCACTGCTCGGCCCGGATGTGACGTACTTGGGGCACCTGCCTCAATCCGCGCTCGCCGCCGCGGTCGGATCGTCGGCGGCGACACTCGTCACCCCCCGGTGGGACGAACCGTACGGGCTGGTCGTGGCCGAATCCCTCGCGTGCGGGACGCCCGTCGTCGCCTTCGCCCGCGGCGGAATTCCCGAGGTCCTCGACGACCGCAGCGGATGCCTGGTCGAACCGGACGACATCGACGGCGTCGTGGCGGCTGTGCCACGCGCAGTCGCCTTGTCTCGGACCGATGCCCGGTCGCGCGCCGCGGACCACTGCTCGGAACGGACCATGGTCGACGCGTACCTCGACCTGTACCGCCGGCTCTCCTCCGCGGGTGCGGTCCGATGATCGGCTACTACATCCATCACCACGGGCACGGACACCGCACCCGCGCGGCGAGCATCTGCGCGCACGTCGACAGTCCGGTCACGGCCCTGTCGTCGGCGCCGCTCGGCTCGGCCGCCGACGCCTTCGACGACGTGGTGACCCTCCCCCGCGACGATCTCGCCGTCCACACCGCACACGACCCGACCGCGCACGGTGTCCTGCACTGGGTGCCCCGGCACGACGAGGGGCTGCGCGAGCGCATGAACGCACTGTCCGCGTGGATCACCGAGGCCCGGCCGCGTCTGCTGGTGGCGGACGTGTCGGTGGAGGTGACCTTGCTCGCGCGGCTTCACGGCGTGCCGGTCGTGGTGCTCGCGATGCCCGGGCAACGCACCGATCCCCCACACACGCTGTGTTATCGGACTGCGGATCACCTGATCGCGCCGTGGTCGCGCGAGGTGTACGACCCGGAGTGGTTGCGTCCGTTCGCGAACAAGACGGCTTATGTCGGCGGCATGAGCCGGTTCGACGGCCGGCCGGCATCGTCGTCGTCGGGGTCTGCCCGCCCGCGGAGACTGGTGATGAGCGGCGGATCGTCGATCACGCTGGACGACCTGCGGGACTATTCGACCCGGTTCCCCGAATACCGTTGGGACGGGCTCGGTGTCGCAGGCGGACCGTGGTCCGACGATCCGTGGCCTGCGATCGCGGGGGCCGACGTCGTGATCGGGCATGCCGGTCAGAACACCGTCGCGGACATCGCGGCGGCCGCACGCGCGGCCGTGGTCGTCGCCGAACCGCGCCCCTTCGACGAACAGCGCGCTACCGCAACGGCTCTCGACGCTGCCGGGATCGCCGTCGGATTGGAGGCATGGCCGGATCCCGGCCGGTGGCCCGAACTGATCGAGTGCGCACGCCGGCTCGATCCGCTCGAGTGGAAACGCTGGCGGGTGGAGGGTGCGGCCGCTCGTGCCGCGGCCGTTCTCGACGAACTCGCGCAGGGACGGCAGTCGTGAAGGTCGCGGTGATCACGGTGGTCGCGCATCGCAGCGACCACCTGCAGCGGCAACTCGAGGGGATCGCCCGCAGCAGCCGGGCACCCGACGAGCACGTGATCGTGTCCATGGGCGATCCCGAGGTGCCTGCCGTCGTCATTGCCGGAGGGTCCCGCGCCGAGGTGGTGATGATGGATGCCGGCCCAGGGCGGCTCCCGGTGGCCGCGGCCCGCAATCTCGGCGCGGACACCGCACTGTCCCGCGGCGCCGAACTGCTGGTGTTCCTCGACGTCGACTGCATCCCGGCGCCCGATTTGACAGCTCGATACGAAAGCGCCGCCACCGCTGAATATTCCGGCGCTCTGCTGTGTGGTCCGGTGACGTATCTGCCCCCACCGGAGCCCGGCGGCTACGACCTCGACCGTCTCGACCGTTCGCTTGCGCCGCATCCGGCGCGACCGTGCCCGCCCGACGGTGAGATCCGCGACAGCACCGACCACGAATTGTTCTGGTCGCTGTCGTTCGCGGTAAGCGCCGACACGTGGCGGCGCATCGGCGGCTTCTGCACCGACTACTGCGGTTACGGCGGCGAGGACACCGATTTCGGGCAACAGGCCGCTCATGCCGGCGTACGACTGGCCTGGGTCGGCGGCGCGCACGCCTTCCATCAGCACCATCCCGTGTCGAGCCCACCGGTCGAGCACCTCGACGACATCCTGGCCAACGCGGCGCTCTTCCACCACCGATGGGGTTGGTGGCCGATGCAGGGATGGCTGGACGAGTTCCAGGACATGGGTCTGATTGCATACGACACCGCCACAGGCCGGTGGGTGCGCATCCCGTCGGCCTCTTCCCGGTCCTGACCCTCCGCACCGCGGGGCGGGGACCGTCGGGGTTCAGCGGCACCGTTACGGTGTCGAGCATGTCCGACGCGATTGCTCTGCTCGCCCGAATCGCGACACTGACTCCGTACTTCGCGGTGAGCACCGGACCGGTTTCCGGCGAGGACTGGCAACCCACGTCGACCCTGCGCGACACCGATGTCCGCAACACTCTCGTCTCCGCCGTCGCCGAACGGATGGGCACCACGGAGATGCGGGTAGCGGCGTCCACTGTGTTCTTCGGATACGCGGCGCGGTTGTGGTCGGTCGCGATCGGCTCTGTCGCCGTGTCCGGAAGGTGTATCCGGCTCGACCCCGGCGAACTGCTGTGGCGAGGCGACGGCAGCATCACCCACCTGCACATCGAGCGTCCGAGATTCGGTGAGTCGGCCGCCGTCGAGGTGCTCGATCGGCAGGTCGGGCCGTTGATCGCAGCTTGGGGTGACGTCGTCGCTCCCGGACTGATGTGGGGCAACACCGCCTCGGCACTGGCCGGTGCGGGCCGGATGATCGGTGATGCCGCGTCGCCGCTGGTCGACGCGCTGCTGGACGAACCTCGACTGCGCGAGAGCCTCGATCGGTCCACCGGCCGGCGTCGCAGTTGCTGCCTGTTCTACCGCACCCCGAGCGGAGGTATGTGCGGCGACTGCGTGTTCCCTTCCCGACCCCCCGCGTGAGCGGAGGAACGCCGAGCGTCGGCCGACGTGGGGATGCGGTGATAGCGGATCACCGGAGTACCGCCGTCATCGGTCAGCGACGCCTGCACCCCGTACACGTGCTCGATCAGCTCGGAGGTCAGGGCGTCCGACGGTGTTCCGAGCGCGACGATCCGTCCCTCGGCGAGCACCACGACCCGGTCGCAGAACATGGCCGCGAGGTTGAGGTCGTGCAGAGCCACGTATCCGGTGACCGGCAGCGCCGCGACCCGCTCGAGGATGTCGAGCTGATGCCGGATGTCGAGGTGGTTCGTCGGCTCGTCGAGAAGAAGTTCCTCGGGTTCCTGCGCGAGCGCCCGGGCGATCTGTGCTCGTTGACGTTCGCCACCCGACATGGCCCGCCACATGCGATCGGCGTGCTCGGTCATTCCGGTGACGGCGAGCGCCCACTCGACGGCAGCCTCCCCGCCTTCGTCGCGACCCAACACATCGGTGTACGGAATACGGCCGAGCCGCACCACATCTCGAACCCGGATGTCGACCTCGGTGTGTGAATGTTGATCGACCATCGCGACCCGTCGGGCCAGCGTGCGCCGGCCGAGTGTCCGGATATCCGTGCCGTCGAGCGTCACCACACCGGAGTCGGGTCGATCGACTCCGGCGAGCAGGCGCAGCAGCGACGACTTGCCCGAGCCGTTCGGTCCGAGGAGCCCGATCGTTTCGCCGGGTACCGGGTCGAGGGTGACGTCGTCGACGACGAGACTGCCGCCGCGGCTCCACCGCAAAGACATTGCAGACAGCGTCACAGCGTTCTCCTCGTCACGGCGCACTCCTCGTGCGGAACAGGATCAGCGCGAAGGCAGGCACACCGATCAGGGCGGTGACGACTCCGACCGGCACCTCCTGCGGAGCAAATACCGTGCGGGCCACCGCGTCGACCCACACCATGAACACCGCACCCACGACCGCCGTGACCGGAACCAGACGACTGTGCCTGGGACCGACCAGGAATCGTGCCGCATGCGGCAGGACCAGCCCGACGAATCCGATGGCGCCGGCCGCGCCGACCAGGACAGCGGTGATGAGCGCGGTGATCACCAGGAACATCAACCGGACGCGTTCCACGGCGATCCCGAGCGTCGCGGCGGTGGACGAGCCGAAGGTGAAGGCGTCGAGCGCGGAGGCCTTCACCAGACACACCACGAGGCCCGCAGCGCACACCGAGCCGCACAGGATCACGTCGCTCCAGTCGGCGCCGGCCAGCGAACCCAGCAGCCAGAACAGCACACCGCGGGTGCGTTCGGCGTCGGCCGACGAGATGACGATGAAGGAAGTCAGTGCCGAGAACAGCTGCGTTCCCGCGACTCCCGCGAGGACGACCCGCGACGTCCCGCCGCCGGCGCCGGTTGCGAGCAGCAGGACCAGCCCGAATGAGACGAGCGCGCCCAGAAACGCTCCACCCGACAGCGACACGGCGCCACCGCCGAGACCGAGCACGGCGATCATCACAGCCCCCGTCGAGGCGCCCGACGAGATACCGAGGACGAACGGGTCCGCGAGCGGATTGCGCAGCAGCGACTGCATGATCACGCCGCACACGGCCAGCCCGGCACCGCAGACCGCGGCGAGCAGTGTGCGGGGAAGACGCAGTTCCCACACGATGCCCTCACGGATCGCGCTGATCGCCGTGTCGGACAGTCCGAGCCGGTCGAAGATCACCGAATACACGTCCGCGACAGAGAGATCCGCAGGTCCGATGGTGACTGTGACGGCGATCGACAGAACGAGCACCGCCAGTCCCACCGCAACCACTCCGACGACCGGGGCCCGGCTGCCGCCCGCGGGCAACCGGGTCTTCGCGACGGCCATCAGCTTCCGCGGTTCCACCGGCGCAGCGCGTCGGCCACCTTCTCGATACCGTCGATCGTGCGGATGGACGGGTTCATGTCGGCGCCGTTGACCACGATGTACCGCTTGTTCCGCACTGCGGACAGCCGCTGGGTCACCGGATCGGACTCGAGGAATTCGATCTTGCTGTCGAGCGCGTCACCGGCGATGCTGCGGCGGCTCAGGTCTCCGAGCACCAGCGCGGTGGGGTCGCGATCGAGTACCGCCTCCCAGCTGACCTGCGGCCATTCGTTGCCGGTGTCGTCGAAGACGTTCTTCGCGCCCACCGAGTCGGTGATGATGCCCGACGATCCGCAGCAGCCGGCCACATACGGGGTGCTGGTGTCGGCGAACCAGAAGGCCAGCGACACGTTCGAGGCGTCGATCTCGTGTGCCGCGGCCTCGTGACGCTGCCGCAGCTCGCCGACGAGCCCTTCGCCGCGTTCCCGCACGTCGAAGATCGCGGCGAGTTCACGGATTTCCTTGTAGACCGAGTCCATCGTGAGCGGTTCGGTGCGGTTGCCGTCGGCGTTCACACCGTCGTCGTTCTTGCCGTCGCAGTCGGTCGGTGACAGGTACGACGGCACTCCGAGCCGATCGAACTGGTCGCGTTCGGCCACGCCACCTTGGCCGAGCGTGCCGCCGAAGGACGCCGACACGAAGTCGGGTTCGGTGCCGAGCACAACCTCGAACGACGGTTTGTTGTCGGCCAGCCGCGGAACTCGCGCGTTGTCGGCCGCAAGGTTGTCGCGCACCGGGTCCGTCCAGGTCGCGGTGCCCACCATGCGGTCGGCCAGCCCCAGCGACAACAGGATCTCGGTGGAACCCTGGTTGAGCGACACGGCGCGCTGCGGCGGTGCGTCGACGGTGACACTGTGCCCGCAGTTCTCGATGGTCAGCGGATAAGTCGTCGATGCCGGTACGGCGCTGCCGACTTGATCCGGAGCGGTGTCACTCGACGAGCACCCGGCAACCGCCATCGTCGCTGCGATGAGGGCGATACCGGTGCGCAGCACTGTGTGCCGCCCCCTACGGGCGGCAAATATCGAATTGTTCATGTCCATCCTCGTGGTCTCACATCGGTCGGCGCAGGTGTCCTGGCTCCCGGATCAGTGCTCTCCCCCGGCCTTCCAACCCTGGTGGGCCGTGGCCGAGCGTTGGGGGATCGCTCCTCGGTGACAGTTGCGGGACAGCCCCGGATTCACACCGGTGTTCCCTACGTCGCTTCGAACAGTACAAGACCGACCTCGATCGCCGGGCGCATGGACCGCTCGTATCCTCGGGCCGCTCGTGATCAGGACGGTGTTCGCGACCCCGGCAGCAAGGACGCATAAGACCGCAGCAGATCCCAGATCGCGGAATCGGTCACGCTGATCCGGCCGGTGCGCCCGATAGCGGTCAGCGCTCCGGTGACCCGGCCGTCGTTCGAGCGCACCGGCACCGCGAGCGCGGTCCGTCCGATCCGGCTCTCGTCCACCTCGTGCGCGGCATCGGCATCCCGCACACACCGCAGTTCTGTCCTCAGTTCGGCGGGCTCGGTCTTGGTGCGGTCGGTGATGCGGCGTAGCGGCCCGTCCCCGATCAGTTCGGGTCGCTGCACGAGCAGCAACTTGCCGATCGCCGAGGCATGCAGGTGCGTCGTCCACGTCGACTCGCCGGCCAGTTCGTGGTCGGGGTCGCGGTCGACGAGATGCACCCATCCCCCGCTGTAGGAGGCAAGATAGATGCCGTACCGCACCTGCGTCCGAAGTTCTTCGAGGACCGGCCCCGGATCGACGTCGGCGACGGAAGCCGGTGCGGCCGAGGCCAGTTCTCGGGTCCGGCGTCCGAGCGCAAACCCGGACAGGTCCTCCACCCGCACCAGATACCCGTCGGCCACGAGCAGGTTGAGCAGTCGGTACGCGGTTGCGGGCGGGGTCCTGGTCAGTGCCGCGACGTCACGCGCCGATGCACCCGCGCCGAGGGTGGCGACGGCCTCGAGCAGGGCGAGTGCGCGCTGAACGGCACGTGGCTCGTGCCCACCCTGACCGGTCGACCGGACGCTCACCGTCGTACCGCGTTCGGGTGATCGGTTGCGACCAGGGCCATGCGACCGCGCCCGTTCTCGGCGAACGCACCGGCACCGGGAAGCACGTCCTCCGACTCGGGACTGTCGAATACCCCGACGTCGGCGAGGTTTCCCGGTCGCGAACGGCGCAGGTAGTGGTACCAGCCCGCCGCGACCGCCGCGACCGCGATCATGCTCACCAGCGGACCGGGCCCCTCCCGCGAGTGCGTGCCCGCCCACGATGAACCCGAGGACCACCACTCCGACGGCGGCAGCGATGCGGGCCGCCCGGGCGACTGCCGGAGTCAGTTCCCGGATACGAGCGAGGAACGCCACCGCCGCGACCGCCACCATGATGTATGCGATCAGAAGGACGACGCGCAGCGTGACACCCACCCAGTCGGGTACGGCACCCGCAGCCGCGAAGATCGGTGCGCCGATCGCGAGGACCGTCACGGCCGTGACGAGCCCGACCCACGGAGTGCGCAGTCGGTGGTGCGCGGCGCCGAGCGCCTCGGGCAGGACACCCTCGACTCCCATCGAGTACAGCAACCGGGAGGCCGGGTTCGAGGACGCCATCGCCGACGCGAGCCACGAGCAGCCCATCCCGAGGTGCCATTGCCGGGAATCGGCTGTATCGGTACCGATTCCGAACCGGACATCACCATCGGTCCGGCGATGAAGACCAGCGAGCAGGCTTCGACCACGAGGATCGCCAGTGCCGCGAAACGGACACCGCGCAACAGTGCCGTGAGGATCACCGCCGCGATCCCGAGATACACCACCAGGGCTGCGGGGCCGAGGATTTCGACACCGCACTGGGCGGCGATCGCAATCACCGCCTGACCGCCGTGGAACAGCGTCAACGCGCCACTGCCGAGGTATTTCACCGTCATCGCGACGCCCGTGGCCAAGGCTGCACGGGGACCGAGCCCCTTCGCGACGAACGCATAGAGTCCACCGGACGCGACCATACGACGCGTGAACTGAGTTGTGCACCAGGCGATGACGGTGACGAACAACGCTGCCCCGATGATGGCGGCCAAGCCCGCTGTCAGCGCGTGGTGGGTGAGCATGAACGCGGGAAGCAGCACCATCGATGCGGCCGGGGCGGTGGTCGCGACCGACTGGGCGAGCACCTCCCAACCCGAGAGCTGTCTGCGGCCGAGCGCACGCAGCGGTGAGACCGCCGAGCGTTCCGGCTCCTGCTGCGCGAACGAGCGCGCGATCGCATCCGCCAACGCAGACGTCTCGGATATGACACCTCCGAACCTTGCCGGCAGGCTCGGACCGGCGCGCAGAACGTACCCACGTCGTGTTACCGGATTATTTCCTGTGCGGGTCGCGCGAAGTCGTCATGAATGAGACGGTTCCGCCCGCGAAGTTCTCATTCGCCGCCACGGAACCGTTACGTCGCCGTATCCGCCGGGAAGCACGCCGGTTCCACGGTCGCCTCCGAACGACGACGCGGGCACCGAACGCCTTCCGCAGAGCCACATCACCCTCGACTACTGTCACGAACTCGGCGTCGAGATCCAGCCGTTCGGCAACCAGAACGCGAACACCCTGGTCAACTACGAGAGCAGCACCCCGATCTCCGGTCGATCGGTCCAGTACCGCGCCGCGAAGGCCGATACCTACGGCTACCTGTCGGAACTGCTGCACAAGGCCGCGTCGAGGGGCGCACTCGACGACGTCCTGTCCCCTGACGACAAGGAAGCGCTGTCGTCGTTCCTGAGCGACTTCGGCGACCTGTCCAGCGACGGTCGCTACATCGGCTCTTCTCGACGCGGATACTCGGACGAACCCGGTGCGGGCCTGAACTTCGGCACCGTGACCGAACCGTTCGCGATGACCGACGTCATCCGCTCCGGCCTGGGCCGCAAGCTCAGCTTCGAATTCGGCTACGACCAGGCGACGATCATGATGACCCCGGTCGGCGGTATGGACCGGATCTACTACGCCTTCCGCGACAGGATCGGTACCGACAGAATCAAGTTCGGCGCCGAGGTGACCTCCATGAAGAACGTCTCCGACGGCGTCACGGTGAACTTCACGCAGGACGGCACGCGGAAGTCGATCACCGCCGACTACTGCATCTGCACGGTCCCGCCCAATCTGATCGGCCGGTTCGACAACAACCTGCCCGCCGATGTGCGCAACGCCCTCACCGCGGCCGTTCCCGCGTCGGCCGGCAAGCTCGGCATCGAGTACACCCGCCGCTGGTGGGAGACCGAAGACCGCATCTACGGCGGTGCCTCCACACCGACAAGGACATCAGCCAGATCATGTTCCCCTACGACCACTACGGCTCGGACCGCGGTGTCGTCGGGTACTACACCAGCGGCAGGCGGCACCTCGCGTTCGAATCCCTCACCCACAAACAACGTCTGGCCAAGGTGGTCTCCGAGGGCATGGCGATCCACGGCGACAAGTACGGCCGCGACATCGCCTCGTCGTTCTCCGGCAGCTGGCGCCGGATGAAGTACTCCGAGGGCGCCTGGACGAGCTGGAAGGGCGCGAGCTACGGGCACAGCGACAGTGCCACCCCCGAGTACGAGTTGCTGCTGAAGCCCGTCGACCGCATCTATTTCGCGGGCGATCACCTCTCGAACGCGATCGTCTGGCAGCACGGCGCGTTCACCTCCGCCCGCGACGTCGTCACCGCGCTGCACCAGCGCGTCGCCGCAGCCTGATCACCACTCATCTCCAGGAGCAACCATGAAGCGCACGACCATCCGCACCACGGCCTCGACCACGTTCCTGGCCACCGCTGCAGTGCTTCTGACCGCCTGCGCGTCCGACACCGACGGCGACACGCCGCCCAGCGAACCGGCCGCAGTCGCGCAGGCGGTTCTCGAGCCGGGCGAGGCGAACCCGATGATCGCGCAGGGCGTGACGATCAGTTCCGGTGCGAGCGTCTACAAGTCCAGCGGACTGGGACCGTCGGCATCGAATGCGTCCGCACCGAAGGGCACCCCGGAGTCGTACATCGACTCGCAGTTCTCCGAAGGAGCGCTGCCGGAAGGTGTCACGGTGACCGAAGCGCAGGGCATCAACGCGCTCGAGAACATTCGCGCGAACCTCGAGGTGCAGGGTCTGACGCTCGGTGACGTCACGACGATGCGGGTGTTCCTCGACAACGAACCCGGCACGGACCGCGCCGACTATGCCGGCTGGAACCGCGCCTACCGGCAGTTCTTCGCGAACACCAACCTCGAGACCGGAGACACCGAACTGGTGCCCTTGGGCACCGCCGAACCCGCGGCACCCCTCGAGCGGAACGCGGCGCGTCCGAGCAGGTTCGCGCTCGAGGTCGGCAGCCTCCCCGTCGCGGGATGGCTCGTCGAGATCGAGGTCGACGCGGTGTACCCGTCGGACGAGGCGGCCGGCTGATGGGCGCGCTGAGTCCGGCGCACGAGCCTGCGACAGACCTCAGGTGAAGGGCACACCACCCGTGACGGCGATGATCTCGCCGGTGATGTAGCTCGATTCCTGCGACGCGAGGAACACGTAGGCGGGCGCCAGCTCGGCCGGCTGGCCCGGTCGGCCGAGCGGGGTGTCCTTGCCGAACTGCTCGTAGGCGTCGCGGGGCATCGTCGCCGGAATCAGCGGCGTCCAGATCGGGCCGGGCGCAACCGCGTTGACACGGATGCCGTTCTTCGCGACATCGGCGGCCAGGCCCTTGGTGAAGTCGACGATGCCGGCTTTCGTGGTGGCGTAGTCGAGCAGACCGGGCGACGGATTCGCGGCCTGGATCGAGGTGGAGTTGACGACCGTCGAACCCGGCGCCATCTGTGCCACTCCGTATTTGCACAACCAGAACAGGGCGTAGAGGTTCGTTTTCATGACGCGATCGAACTGATCTGTGGTCATGTCGGCGATACCGCCGGACACGAGATGCTGATACGCGGCGTTGTTGACGAGAATGTCGATTCCGCCCAGTTCGGACACCGTGGTCTCGATCAGGCCGCGGCAGAACTCCTCCGACCGGATGTCCCCGGGCACCGGCATGGCTCGTCGTCCGGCCTCCTCGACCAGGGCCGCGGTCTGCTGCGCGTCGTCGTCTTCGTCGAGATAACTCAGGACCACGTCGGCGCCCTCCCGGGCGAACGCGAGCGCGACGGCACGGCCGATGCCGGAGTCGGCGCCCGTGACGAGAGCGCGCCGGCCGTCGAGCCGTCCGCTGCCCCGATACGTCCGCTCCCCGTGATCGGGCTGCGACACCATCTCGGCGGTGCGTCCCGGGTACGGAATTTCCGGCTGGTCGTCGAGCGGTGGGGTGGGGTACTGCTCCCCCGGATGCTGCATGCGGTATTGGTCGGCCATGGGGATCCTCCGAGCGTCGGGTGTGCTTCCTGCCGTACCCGCTCGGGACGCACCACACACCCGACGGGTCCTTCGGCCCGGTCGTGACCACCTTTCGCCCCTGGCATGCCGAGGGCGCATAATGACTCCTCGTGCGTTGAGTCGAGGAGGCATGCGCGTGAGTGAGGACCTGTCGGCATATCGGAACGAGTTCGCCCGGATCGAGAAGAAGATCGCGGGTGAATTCGACGCCGGCAAACGCCGCTGGGTTCTGGCCGGGGGTGTCGGCCTGCTGATCGTGGGGCTGCTGTTGCCGCAGACGTCGTCGGCGTGGTCGTGGACGGTGCTGGCCGGTTGGTCCGGGGGCGATGCTCCGGTGTCGATGCCGATGCGCATGTTCGTGACGCTGACCGTCGTGTTCGGTGTGCTGGTCCCCATCGCGGCCCTGACGCTGCGGCGCTGGCGGCTGGCGTCGGCGGCCCTGCTCGGTTCCGGCCTCGCGTCGTTCTTCGGATTGTTCGGCTACTGGTCGCAGGCGGGGATGATCGTCGGCACCCCGCATGCGCCGAGCCCGGCCATGGTGCTGAACTGGGTGGTGATGATGGTGATGACCTCGCAGTGGTTGCCCGTCGTGCTCAGCAAGTCCCCCACCGATCCGCGACCACGTCCGCAGCTGATCCTGCAGTGAACGGCCCGGGCCGGGCGCGGCGCAGCAGGTAGGTGTCCATCACCCACCCGCGCGCGGCCTTGGCCCGCGCCCGTGCCTGTTCGATCTCCGGTAGCACCGCGTGGAGCCGGCCGGCGACGAGTTCCTCGTCGGCGGTGCCGAGGTCGGCGCCCCACCAGATGTTCCAGTCGCCGTCGAGGCCTCTGCAGGTGAGGTGACCGTCGAGCATGACGACGAGGTTGTCGGCACCGGTGTCGGCGTGCTCCACCAGGCGCCGGCCGGTGGTGATCGTGATGGGTCCACCGATCGTGTTGAGTACCAGTTTGTGTCGCGCCGCGAGTATCTGGACGCTGCTGACACCGGGAACCACGTCGTAGTCGATACGCAGGAGCCCGCGGTCGCGGATCCGTTCGGCGACGCGAATGGTGCTGTCGTACAGGCTCGGATCGCCCCACACGAGCAGACCGGCGGTCTCGTCGCCGGAAACCTCCTCGCAGAGCACCTTTTCGTAGACCGCGGCCCGCGCGGCGTGCCAGTCGCGGACCTCGGCGCCGTATCGTTCGGGCGTCCGGTCTCGGGGTGGATCCGGCACGGTGAGCACACGGTAGTCACCGACGATGTGGCGACGGCAGATTTCTTCGCGCACCGACACGAGATCGTCCACCCCTCGCGCCTTGTCGGCGACGAGGAACACATCGACGCTGTTCAGGGCGTTCACGGCGGTCACGGTCAGGTCGTCGGGACCTCCAGGGCCGATGCCGATGAGCCGCAGTCGCCGCTCGATCATCCGCGGTCCTCGAGATCCCCCTCGACGTCGAGATACGCCTGCTGCAGTGCCTGCATGGTCTCGGGATCGGGTTCGGACCACAGGCCGCGGTCGGCGGCTTCGGTGAGGCGTTCGACGATCCCGCGCAACGCCCACGGGTTGGCTTCGCGCAAAAACTGCTGGTTGGTGGCGTCGAGCGCGTAGTTCTGCGCGAGGGACTCGTACATCCAGTCCTGCACGACACCGGCGGTCGCGTCGTATCCGAACAGGTAGTCGACGGTCGCGGCGAGTTCGAACGCGCCCTTGTACCCGTGTCGCCGCATCGCCGCGATCCAGCGCGGATTGACCACCCGGGCACGGAACACCCGGGCGGTTTCTTCGCCGAGCGAGCGGGTGCGCACGGCGTCGGGCGTGGTGGAGTCGCCGATGTACGCCTTCGGATCGTCGCCGGTCAAGGCACGCACGGTCGCGACCATGCCGCCGTGGTACTGGAAGTAGTCGTCGGAGTCGGCGATGTCGTGTTCGCGGGTGTCGGTGTTCTTCGCGGCGACCACGATGCGCCGGTAGTTGGCGCGCATGTCCTCGGCGGCAGGTTCGCCGTGCAGGTCGCGCCCGTACGCGAATCCGCCCCACGCCGTGTACACCTCGGCGAGGTCGGCGTCGGTGCGCCAGTTGCCGCTGTCGATCAGTTGCAGGATGCCGGCACCGTACGAGCCCGGCTTGGAGCCGAAGATGCGCCGCACCGCTCGCTCCGCGTCGCCGTGCTCGGCTTCGTCGCGCGCGGTGTGGGCCCGCACGTAATTCGATTCGCCGGGTTCGTCGAGAGCGGCGACCATCCGGATCGCGTCGTCGAGCATCCCGATGACGTGCGGAAACGCGTCGCGGAAGAACCCGGAGATGCGCACGGTGACGTCGATGCGCGGTCGGCCGAGCTCTTCGAGCGGGATCACGGTCAGTTGCCGGACACGTCGCGATTCGGGATCCCATTCGGGACGCACGCCGATCAGGGCGAGGACCTCGGCGATGTCGTCGCCCGCGGTGCGCATGGCCGAGGTGCCCCACACCGACAGGCCCACCGACCGCGGATACTCACCCGTGTCGGCGAGGTACCGCTCGACCAGGGCGTTCGCCAGCGCGACACCGGTGTCGTACGCGAGGCGGCTCGGCACCGCCTTGGGGTCGACGGTGTAGAAGTTGCGGCCCGTCGGCAGCACGTTGACGAGGCCGCGCAGCGGCGACCCGGATGGCCCGGCGGGGATGTAGCCGCCGTTCAGGGCGTGCAGCACGGCGTCGAGTTCGTCGGTGGTGTGTGCGAGCCGGGGCACCACCTGTTCGGCGGCGAATTCGAGCACCCGCGTGACCGCGGAATCAGGGGTACCGAGCACGGATTCGACGGTGCTCGACGCTGATTCGGTGCTCCAGTTGCGGTCCTCCATGGCCTGCACCAACGACCGCGCCTGCGCCTCGACGTCGTCGACCTCGGCCAAGGGCGCCTCGGGCTTCAGACCGAGTGCGGTACGCAGCCCGGGTACGGCATGCGATTTACCGCCCCACACCTGCGCGGCCCGCAGGATCGACAGCACCAGATTCACCCGCGCTTCGCCCACGGGAGCGTCGCCGAGCACGTGCAGACCATCACGGATCTGCGCGTCCTTGATCTCGCACAGCCAGCCGTCGACGTGCAGCAGGAAATCGTCGAATTCGGCGTCGTGTGGGCGGTCGGCGAGACCGAGATCGTGGTCGAGTTTCGCGGCCTGGATCAGCGTCCAGATCTGGGCGCGGATTGCGGGGAGTTTCGCGGGATCCATCGCCGCGATGTTCGCGTATTCGTCGAGCAACTGCTCCAAACGGGCGATGTCGCCGTACGATTCGGCGCGCGCCATCGGCGGGATCAGATGATCGACGATGGTGGCGTGGGCGCGGCGTTTGGCCTGCGCCCCTTCACCGGGGTCGTTGACGAGGAACGGGTAGATCAACGGCAGGTTTCCGATCGCGGCATCGGTGGCGCACGACGCGGACAGTCCGGCGTTCTTGCCGGGCAGCCACTCGAGCGAGCCGTGCTTGCCGAGATGGACCACGGCGTCGGCCTCGAAGCCGTGCTCGACCCACTTGTAGGCGGCAAGGTAGTGATGCGACGGTGCCATGTCCGGATCGTGGTAGATCGCGACGGGGTTGTCCCCGAAACCGCGGGGTGGCTGGATCATCAGCACCACGTTGCCGGCCCGCAGGGTCGCGAGCACTACGGCCTTGCCCTCCCCGTCACCGTCGACGAACAGCGACCCGGGGGCCTCACCCCACGCCTCGACCATCGCGTCGGTCAGGTCCGGGGGCAGGTCGCTGGTCCACTCGCGATACCGAGCGGCGGTGACCCGCACCGGATTACCGGCCAACTGCTCGGCGGTCAGCCATTCCTCGTCCTGACCACCGGCATCGATGAGCGCGTGGATCAGGGCGTTCCCCGCTTCGGCATCGTCGTCGACGTCCATCCCGGGGAAGCCGTCACCGAGGTCGTAACCTTGCTTGCGCATGGCCCGCAGCAACCGGATCGCCGAGACCGGGGTGTCGAGGCCGACGGCATTGCCGACGCGGGAATGCTTGGTGGGATACGCCGACAGCATCAGCGCGATGCGTCGTTGCGGCGGCGGAACGTGCCGCAGCCGTGCGTGCGCGACCGCGATTCCCGCGACACGGCGGCAGCGTTCGGGGTCGGTGACATACCGGGGCAGGCCGTCGACGTCGAGTTCCTTGAACGAGAACGGCACCGTGATGATGCGGCCGTCGAACTCGGGCACCGCGATCTGTGTGGCCGAATCCAGCGGGGAGACACCGTCGTCCGACTCCGCCCAGCTGTCGCGACTCCAGGTGAGGCACAGGGCCTGCAGGATCGGGATGTCGAGCGCGGCAAGTGCACCGACGTCCCACGCTTCGTCCTCACCACCGGCACTCACGGTCGCGGGCTTCGTGCCGCCGGCGGCGAGCACGGTCACGATCAGAGTGTCGAGGGTGCCGAGTTCGGTGAGCAGATCGGCCGGGGCACCGCGCAGCGACGCGCAGTGGACGACCACGCCGCAGGCCTTGCCGGTCGCATCGATGGCGTCGGCCAGATCGTGGGCGAACTGCACGTTTCCGCTGGTGTGGTGGGCGCGGTAGAACAGCACGCCGACTCTGGGCAGCGCCGCGTCGGGGGTGCCGGGCCGCTCGAGCACGCCCCACTCGGGCAGTTCCGCCGGGGGGTCGAAGCCTGCACCGCCGAGCAGCACCGTGTCGGACAGGAACGCATGCAGCTGGGCCAGGTTCACCGGGCCGCCGTGCGCGAGGTAGCGGTGAGCCTCCGCGGCCGTCCCGATCGGCACCGTGGAGTAGCTCATCAGCTCGGCGTCCGGAGTTTGTTCGCCGCCGAGAACGACGACGGGAACGCCTTGTGCGAGAACCCGGTCCAGACCCGCCTGCCAGGAACGCGCGGAACCCAGAATTCGCACGACCACCAGGTCGGCGCCTGCAAGCAGCGCGGGGAGAGCGCGCGGATCGTCGCCGGTCAGGTCCAGCCGGGACGGGTTCCCGACTGCCCAGTCGGCGCCGCTGGAGCGGGCCGAGAGCAGGTCGGTGTCCGACGTCGACAACAGCGCAAGGCGCGTCACGACGCAACCCGAAGCAGCACAACACAAGCCATGTTCAGTCTCCAAAACCCTCGTGGACCTTACGTGCCGTGGCCGGTCTCCTGGCTGACGGATCGACGCTGCTCGGCCGACCTTCCCGGAGCTGGCTCCAGTGGTCTCCGCACCGGCGGACCGATACGGACGAGGGCGAACAACTACCCGCTCACAGTGGCGAGGGCCGCGCCGGTTTTTCACCGGCTTCCCGAGCACCACGGCAGACCGAGAGTAGCGCACCTTTTTCGCCGCGTGTGCAACGATGTGCGCCCATGGTCGACGTTCCCCCCGAGAAATCCACACCGGATCGGTGTCCCGGTGTGCTGCGTCCGCACCGTGCGGCCGATGGTGCGCTGGTGCGATTGCGTGCGCCCGGCGGCCGGTTGCCCGACGGCGGATTCCATCGGCTCTCGCTCGCGGCCGGGCAGTTCGGGGACGGCGACATCCATCTCACTTCCCGAGGAAACCTGCAGATCAGAGGCGTTTCGGTGGACGAGCGCGGCACCGTGCCCCGCGGGCTGGTCAGGGCTGTTTCCGATGCGGGATTCCTGCCGTCGCTCTCCCATGAGCGGGTGCGCAACATCGTCGCGTCACCGCTGTCCGGGCTCGGCGGTGGGCTCGCCGACATCCGTCCGCTCGTCGGCGCCCTCGACGACGCGCTGTGCGCCGAGCCGGTGCTCGCCGACCTGCCGGGCCGGTTCCTGTTCGGGCTCGACGACGGCCGCGGCGACGTCGCGGGGTTGCGGTGCGATCTGGCTGCCATCGCGGTCGACAGCCGGAATGCTCGCCTGATCGTCGGCGCTCTGTCGGGAACGACGGTGCCGCTGGCGCACGTCGTCGCTTCCCTGATCGATCTGGCCCTGCGCTTCGCCGAGGTGCGCGCAGGCCGGTGGCATGTGCGGCAATTACCCGACGCGGGACGCGAAATCGGCGGTGGCCCGGCCGCTCCCCCGGTCGCCGGGTTCGAGATGCCCTACGGCAGGCTCGATTCGGCGGTATCGGTGCTGGTACCGCTGGGAATCCTGACTCCGTCTATGGTGTCGGCACTGCCGCATCGGGACGTGGTCGTGACCCCGTGGCGGGGCCTCGTGCTGCCCGCATCCGCTGATCCTGCAGCGCTGGAGAACGCGGGGTTCGTGCTCGATGGCGATTCCGCGTGGTCCCGGGTCACCGCATGCACGGGCGCACCCGGGTGTAATCTCGCCGAGGGTAATACCCGAGCACTCGCACGCCGTGTCGCCGCGGCGCCCTTCCCGAACGAACCTGTGCATGTCGTCGGTTGCGAACGCTCTTGCGGCGCACCGCACTCCCCACACACCCTCGTCTTCGCCCGCAGTTCGACGTAACAGGAGCTCGTCGTGATCGATTCCCCGCCACCCCGCCGCTACGAGTACGAAACGGACGGCGCCGAGATCTATGTCCGGTCGTTCGCGACGATCCGCACCGAGTCGGACCTGACGAAGATCCCGGCGGAAGCCGAGAAGGTCGCGGTGCGGATGATCCACGCGAGCGGCCAGACCGACCTCGCGCGCGATCTGGTGATCCACCCCGAACTCGTGCCCGCCGCCCGTCGGGCCCTGAACGCCGGAGCACCGATCCTCACCGACGCGAACATGGTCGCCGCGGGCGTGACCCGTAAGCGCCTGCCCGCCGACAACGACGTGCTGTGCCTGCTCCGCGATCCGCGGGTGTCCGAGCTCGCGCGGCGCTGGGGCACGACACGGTCGGCTGCGGCGGTGTCGCTGTGGGTCGATCGGCTCGAGGGCGCGGTCGTCGCGATCGGTAACGCCCCCACCGCGCTGTTCCATCTGCTCGAGATGCTCGATGCCGGTGCGCCGCGGCCCGCCGCAATCGTCGGGGTGCCCGTCGGGTTCATCGGCGCCGCCGAATCCAAGGACGCACTGATCGAGCACGGACTCCGAATTCCGCATCTGGTGGTGCGGGGCCGGCGTGGCGGATCCGCGATGGCGTCGTCGGCGCTCAATGCTCTTGCACAGGAGGAAGAATGACCGTCGGACAGCTCTACGGCGTGGGCCTCGGCCCCGGCGACCCCGAACTCGTCACCCACAAGGCTGCCCGCCTGGTGGCCGAGGCCGACGTGATCGCGTATCACTCGGGCACCCACGGCCGGTCGATCGCGCGGTCCATCGCCGCCGACCTGATTCCGGACGATGTGATCGAGGAGCGGCTGGTGTATCCGGTCACCACCGGCACCACCGGCCATCCCGGTGGGTACGACGGTGCGATCGCCGACTTCTACGACGAGTGTGCCGAGCGTCTCGCGGTACACCTGGATGCGGGCCGGACCGTGGTGGTGTTGTGCGA
>NZ_JAUZMZ010000063.1:0-26229 GCF_036327435.1 Rhodococcus chondri
GCTCCAGTATGTCGGCCTTCGGTACGTCCACGAGCGGTCCGTTGCAGCGTAGGCAGCGGGTGAACGGGGCGAACCGGCCGGCGAGGTCGAGGCGCTGCACGACCTCGACCACCTGCTCGACGGGATCGGCGGAGTGCACGTACAGGCCGTGGGTGATCACTCGCCGCGCCAGCAGTCCACGGTCGCGCGTGAGCAGGATGCGCTGGTCGTCCCTGCTCACCCGGGCCAGCGTGGCGTCGTCCGCGGACGACGACCAGATCACATCGAAACCGAGCAGGCGAAGGAGTCGGGCCAGCTTGCCCACGTTGACGTCGACGACGAACCGTGGGTCGCGCAGCGGAGCCGGCCGCAGCCGGGCGAGCGCCTCGATGCCGAGCGCCTCGAAGACCGGATACACCGCGATGCGGTCTCCGGGGTGCGGCCGGTACGCGAAATCGACCGGCTCACCATCGACGACGATGAGGTCGATCTCCGTGTGCGGGATGCCCATCGCCTCGACGACATCTTTGACGGTCTGGTGCGGACGGTACGGCCTGCACGTCGCGATGCCCCGGCACTCGGGCGCGACGAAGGCATTGAGCTCGGCGTACGGGCGGACCTCCACGAAACCGGTCACGGGACTCATCGTCCGAGTTCGCATCGCCGCGCGCAAGCCGTCACCGATCGGTGCGCCTCCATGAATCCCTTTCAAGCCGACGTACCCCGTTTCGGCATCTCGTTGAAAGTGTCGGTGATGCGGCGCAGGCGGATGAAGGTGCGGTGGACGGGGTGCTGGAGCGACGCACGTCGGTGGCGCGCCCACGCGCCAACCGCAAGCTGGAGCGGGATGAGGTTGCGGAGCTGGTGCGACGCTACCGGGAAGGTGCCACGGTCTACGAGCTGGCCGACGAGTTCGACATGCACCGCCAGACGGTCAGCGCACACCTGCACCGCGAAGGCGTCGCGCTGCGGTCGCGGGTGCGGATGACGCCGAACCTCCTCGCCCGCGCGACCGAACTCTACGAAGCCGGCTGGTCGACAGTGCAGATCGGTAGGGAGCTGGGACTCGGCACGAGTACGGTCGGCAAGGCGCTAAAGCGGGCGGGAGTAGCGATGCGAGCACCTGTGGCGGAGCGATGGAAGTAGATGACTCGGCATACTTCGTAACAAGCAGCCCGTACACAGTCGCCATAGATTCTACAGATCCGCAAATGCAGTTTAATACTACCTTCAATTACCGAGTCGTCAGCACCCGCAGTATCTACATGCACATCTCATTAGGATTAGCTCTTTCTCGCTAGAGCAGTAATGTCGCGAAGCCACGCTGTAATCTCACCCCTTGGATCCGACACAGCGAAAAACTCCGGTGTCATACGACTAACGGCCTGATTATTGAGCCACGCCTTAACCCTAGATACCTTCTTCCCCTTCCTTTCATCCGAGACGTCACTCCAGGCAACCTCCGAGTCACTAGCTGCATGAACTTTCTGCGCAGCAATCAAGGGGACGTCGTCGAAATCTAGGATTACTGGGATGGCAACCTCCGGCCTTTCAGCAGAAATCGCCTGGGGGTGGATATAATTTTCGAGCTCACGCTTTGATGTGTGGACTGCACGGCAGTTCTCGCGGGAATTAATCTTGAGCGCTGGTTCCTCATAATGAGGCTTAGCCGGCGGCTCGTTATCGCGATCAAATATATGGTACTCAGGTCGATCTAGGTGGTGCAAGCGAGAAACCCACAGGCCGACATTTGAACCACCTACCGGAATGAATATGAGCCTACCGGACTCTTCCAAGCTGACAAGCGAGGCGATTTGCGGGTCAACCTTCGAAAGGATTTCTGATGCGTGTTTGAGGAAATTCTCATCGTGCTTTCCTTCCACACCTACAAATACCCGCACGTCGTGGTCTGGCAAGACGCCAAGAGCTCTTGCGACTTCCCTTATTGTATCCTCACTCGGCCCTCGAACTTCCCGACTTCCAGCTGAGTCGACAGTAACGTACCGCAGAGTATCCGTTGGAAGAAGTCGACCAAGCATCGGATTATGGGTAGTCAAGATAACCTGATAGCCATCCTGTTCTGCAATCTCCTCGATAGCATGCAGAAGAGAGCGCTGCATATCCGGATGCTGACTCGTCTCAGGCTCTTCTATTGCATATATGATCCCGGTGTCGGGGTTGAGTGCCCGCCGAGACTCTGCCTGAGCCTGCAAAAAGCCAAGCAATACCATGCGCCTAACGCCGCTACCCCGCTTATTGAGGGGAATCGTAGAATCGCCTGTGAGAGATATCTTGAAAACTGAGTCCCACTTAGGATCAGATATCTCTGGATTCAGCTCCGACGCCAACTCTGGGGACAGTGCTTTGATCTTCAAGAGCGTCTGGTCGATAAGCTCTGCGACCTGCTGGTTGACTGCCATCGCAATCTTATCGAGGGCCATCTTCTGTTCCTCGATCGCTAACCGAACAGCCACCTTCATTGGGTCTTGGGCTTCGCTATCCTGGTCAGTACTTGCGCGATCGGCCCGAAAAAGGAAGAAAGCCGGCATTGCTTCTTTGATGCGAGCAAATAGCTCTTTCGCACCTGGCTGCGTATCCACTTCAATATCGCAGGCCTGAACTTCTAGCTCTCCCACTCTCTCGCGGATCGCTGCTCGCAATTCTGCGTTTACCTTCTGGTCCACGCCCGCAAGGTCGGCATCAAGCTCTCGGGCGCGCCGCTTAAGATCGGCATTCTTCAATGCCAAGAGGTCGGCTACCCCTGTGGCTGTCGGATGGACCGCTCGCAGAAAAACCTTACAGCTCGGATTCTTTGCGTCACCATTATATGTCCTCCTAATTTCTAGGCGACCGGCCTCATTAAGGAGCCATTCCTGACTCAGCGACGATGCACTCGTCGCATCGAGCACGAGTCGATCGGGAAGCTGATCGAATTCACAAGTAATCGACATATCTGACTTGACGCCCGCTTTCGCAGCGTCGTCCGCATCTGGCTTTTGCTGGTCAAAGAATATGGCTAACGCCTCGAGAATCGTTGATTTGCCGGCGTCGTTTTTTCCGATAATGGAAGTCAGCGAGTCGAAATCGACTTCAATCTCATCTGTATAGCAGCGGAAGTTCCTTATCTTAACTTTCCTCAATCGCATGCGCTTGAAACCTCCGTAATTAACTTATAGTGATACTAGAATAACAGACGGTAGTCGGCCTTTTAATGAATTGGGGAATTTTGCGCAGGTATGCTGAGTGCGTCCTCAAAGCTCGTGTTCCACGAGAGTAGTTAACGCGACCGCCTTGCCCGGCCAGGACACGCCGGATGACCCACCCGAGCGAGTGACTACAAACCCCATAAATTTCACTATGTTGGATTTCCTAGTAGTATTCGCGAATGTAGCCGAGCGCCTTCTCGAATACGTCGTTATCGCGGATCTTGTAGCGCATATAGAGCGTCTTCCGTAGTGCCTGTTGGACAAGTCGGTCACCCTCATGCGTGTTTTGCCAGCCTTCAAAGCGGACAGACTTGACTACTTGATCGACGTCAGCGACGACATTCTCGACCATGATTGGCGTGTCCTCAGTCTTCAAGGACTCGAACAACTCGGTCAAGGCGGCTTTGCCGCGCTCTTCACGAGGCACTTCGGCAACTTGCTTTTCGGCAGCGACGGTGTCACGTGCCAGCTCGAACAGCTCTCTGAGGAACTCCAGGCTGGCCTGCTGGCCGTGGGCGTAGCGCTCACGCAGCTCGTTGAGCCGCTTGCCAAGCTCGATGAAAGTCGGGTTATTGAGATGTTTGGCAATGCGAGCGGTGATCTGCCGCTCAATCTCCTCGGCCGTGACGTCGCGCTTCTTGCCGGTCATCAAATCTTCGATCACGTCGGCATCGAGGACGATAGTTTCCAGGTCGGTCCGCGGTACCTCGACCGCCACGTGCTCATTGATCAGGTCGAGCGTCTTGGCGCCCAGGGAGTGCCACACCAGTCGACCAGTGATGTCGGCGGGCTTGACCGATTCGTAGACGTCGGTCAGCCAACGGTAGTCCGTTTCGAACGTACCGAGGATCGGATCCGGACTGAGCGCCTCCCAAAGCTGGCCAACAACGCTGTACGCGGCACCGAATACGTCCTTGGTCGCATCGTCAGCAATAGCTGCCTGCGCCTGAATCAACCCCTCGTATCCACCGACGGTTCGGTCGACACCGGGGAAGAAGGTCAGCGCCGCGGCGATTGCCGGCCCGAGTTGGTTGCGGAGCTCGGCGATGTTCGTAATTGCCTGCTGGACGCTCTTATCGTCGAACTCAAACGCCTTGGCGACGTCATCGAAGACGCCAAGGTAGTCCACAACCAGACCATGGGTCTTGTTCGGCGGATAGACGCGGTTGGTACGCGTGATGGCTTGCAGCAGGGTGTGGGCCTTCAGCGGCTTGTCGAGGTACTGGGCATAGAGAATCGGAGCGTCAAACCCTGTGAGCAGCTTGGCGGTGACAATAATGATCTTGAGCGGGTCGGCCGGATCGTTGAACCGCGCGACAATGCGCTCCAGCTGGGTGCGGTCGGGGGTGTACTTCTCCTTCCACTCCTGAGGGTCGCGAGCATCCCTGCTCATAACGACGGTTGAGGCATCCGGACCGAGCAGCTTGTCCAGCTCCTGCTTGTACGCCACGCAGGTCGGCTTGTCGTAGACGACAACCTGCGCCTTGAAACCCTGGGGAGCAACTTTCTCCGTAAAATGGGCGGCGATGTCGGCCGCAATCTTGTGGATCCGTTCCGGCGCCTTAATCAGGCTTTCTAGTGACGCAGCGTTCTTCGAGAGCGTGACCTTCTCGTCGTCGGACAGTCCATGTCGCTGAGCCAACTCTTCAAAAGCGATGTTGATAGCTTCCTCGTCGATATGAATCTCGCTGAGGCGCGGCTCGAAGTGCAGCGGCAGCGTGGCGCCGTCGCGGATCGAGTCTTGATATGAGTAGCGCGACAGGTAGCCGCCTTCGTCCCCTTCGGAGCCAAACCACGCAAAGGTATTGCGGTCGCGACGATTGATGGGCGTGCCGGTGAGGCCGAACAGAAAAGCGTTCGGCAGCGCCTCACGCATCTTTCGTCCGAAGTCGCCTTCCTGGGACCGGTGTGCCTCGTCGACCATCGCGATGATGTTGCTACGGGCATCCAGCTCTCCAGGCGCCTCGCCGAACTTATGAATGGTCGTGATGATGACCTTGCGCGAGCCAGCTCTCAGCAGCGACTGGAGCTCCTTGCGACTGTCGGTCGAGACCAGGTTGGGGACGTCGGCCGCGTTGAACGTGCCGGTGATTTGGGTGTCGAGGTCTACGCGGTCAACCACGATCAGCACGGTCGGGTTCGTCAGGCCGGCCGTCGCGCGAAGCTTCAGCGCCGTGAATACCATCAGAAGCGACTTACCCGAACCCTGAAAGTGCCAGATGAGCCCTTGCTTGACCTTGCCAAGCAATACTCGCTCGACGATCAGATTCGTCGCCTGGAACTGTTGGAAGCGGGCGATGATTTTGATCTTGCGGTGTTTCTTGTCGGTGGCGAACAGCGTGAAGAACCGTAGGAAGTCCATAACCGAGTGCGGAGACAACACACTCTCGACAGCTTCTTGGACTCCCGCGAGCCCTACCTTGATGGGCGTGGTGCTGTCGGTCTCATCACGCCACGGACCCCACAGTTCGACCGGCATCCCGACCGAGCCATAGCGGAAGTCTTTTCCCTCAGTGGCGAACGACATCACGTTCGGTACGAAGAACATCGGTACGTTCTTCTCGTAGTCCTCGTCGATCTGCGCGGCCGCATCGATCCAGGTGTAGGCCGGCCGAACTGGCGACTTGGACTCACCTACTACGAGCGGGAAGCCGTTGCACCACAGCACTAGGTCGAAGCGACGCTCGACGCGACCCTGCGCAAACGTGACTTCCGTGGAAATCATCCACTGGTTCGCGGATGCGTCCGGGTTGTCGAAGTCGACCAGGCGCACCGTCGTGTGTGAGCCGCCAGGGCCGAAAGGCATCGACTTCTCACCCTTGAGCCATGCGGCGAACTCCTCGTTCGCCACGACAGGGTTTGGGGTGTGCCGAGCACTCAAGATAATCGCGCGAAGCTGGTGTAGGACCTCATCAGCTCGCCTCGGCTCCTCGGCAATCTCCGGGTTCAGGCGAATTAGCGCGGTCGTAACCTGCGCTTCCAAAAGGACTTGGTCGGTCGTCCGTGGCAGCTGGTTACCTGGCACAAATGGGGCATCGTCGGAGGCGATCAAGTCTCGAACGAAATCACGGACAGAGTTGGCCTCATTAAAAGTCATGCAGCACTCCCGAAAATACTGTCCATGATCGCCGCGACTGCGGCACGGAGTTCATTGGACTCACGCAGCACCGAGGCAACTGTGACGTCCACTGTCACCAGTCGGGCGACGGCCGCTTTCTGATCGACAATGGACAGTGACGGAAACGGCTCGGAGACGACAGCGGCCTTGGAGAGGTTTTTCTGCGCCGCTCCTGCACCCTTATTGCGTAGGCTTTCTTGACGGGAGCGCATCCAGTAATAGAAGAAGTCAGGATCACACTTAGTGTCATCCGGAACGAGGGCGATTACCGCTTGGTTCGTCGCCAGCGGAACTGCGGTTCGACCGACCTGCCCTCTGGTCTTACCGTCTCCGTACATAGCGACGAGGACTGCGCCAGCCGGCACCATCCACGTTGCGGATCTGCGCAGGCCTTCTTCGGTGATAGTTTCCTCAGTTTGAGAAATGCCGTCCCCGACGACCTCCCCTGATTTCAACCAAGGAATCGAGCCACCGTAGAAATCCTTATTAGACCGCAAGGGCGTAGCGCCGCTGCGGGCTGTGACTACCACATCCGCCACTGTGACTTCACCATCAGCCGAGGCAGTCATTAGAGGATTCTCGATTCTCTTGACAGCATCAGCCAACCCGGACAAGGTTCGTCGATGTCGTTCCATCGCCCAAATCAGATCTGCGATGCGCTTCTGTTCACTTATTGACGGAAGGTCGAATTTCTCTGCTTTTAGGTCGCGCCAGTTAACAGTCGGGGATAGGGAGCCGACGGATATCTTGATTGCCCGATCCAGGAAGTAGTTGGAGGACAGAAAAACGGGCAGGAATTCGGGGCAAACAAAATCTTGATTCGCTCGGAGAACCAGTGCATGAGCGGAGCAGATTCCCTCGAATTCTGCGACCGCGACCTTCTTCTGGTAAGCTCGACGACGGCCAAAGATCACATCTCCGGGATAGAAACGCAACTTCTGTGCTGCGACCTTGTCAGGACTATCCCAGCGTTCGACCGTCAGAACTCCTGGGTCAAGGTGCTCAAGACCCACGTAGCGATCAACGCCCGCCTGGGATGGGTCATCAACCCGTTCCGAAACACTGTCGATCACGTCACCGAATGCAACCTGCTTCCAATGACTCTTATCAAGGACAAGCTTCACTGGGCAGCCTCCTGTCGGAGCATTGTAATCAAGTCGGTGACGGCACAGTCTGACTCAGTAGCGACTCGACGCCAGGCGGCGAGTGTCTCATCCAATCTAAGCCCTCCGACATCCCCAGTAGCTGTAGAGTCTCGATTGACATAGGACGGGATTGCCAAGCTGTAGTTCTTTTCGGCAATCTGCCCGAGGGTAGCGACAGCGGCAAAGCCAATCTGGTCGACAAAAGACTCGTAAGCCTTAAGAATTTTTTTCTGGTGACTCTCCCGGAGGAAGGACTGCGCTCGCTCGCGGGCATATTCATTGACCGCGTTTATAAACATCACCTTTCCCCGATGTTCAACAGGCTTCTGAGTCCGCAAAGTGATGACGACGGCTTCCATCGGCGAGTTATAGAAGAGCCCCGGGCCGAGCCCTAGGACGCACTCTATGAGGTCCGATTGTACGAGGGCCTCGCGCAGAGCCGCTTCCTCGCGTCGGAATAGCACGCCGTGTGGGAAGAGAATTGCTGCCCGGCCAGTCGTCGGATTGAGACTCTTGGCGATATGTTGGAAAAATGCGTAGTCAGCCCGACCTTGCGGTGGCACACCCCACACGTTGCGTCCGTAAGGATCGTCTGTAAACGCGGCGCGGTTCCACGCCTTGATCGAGTACGGCGGATTTGCGAGCACGACATTGAACGTGCGTAGCCGACCGTGCTTGTCGTGGAAGGCGGGGGCACCGAGGACGTCGCCGTGAGCGATGTGACCATCGGTGATACCGTGGAGGAACAGATTCATCCGGGCGATAGCCGAGGTTCCATAGTTAAGTTCCTGACCGTACAGTCGCAGATTGCGCCATTCCATGCCCTGGCGACGGAGTTCGGCCGCAGTAGAAATCAGCATGCCACCGGTACCGCACGTCGGGTCGTAGACTGACTCACCCGGCTCGGGCTTCAACATCATTGTCATCAAGTGGACAAGGGTGCGGTTGGTATAGAATTCCTGAGCGGTATGGCCCGAGTCGTCGGCGAACTTCTTAATAAGGTACTCGTAGCCCTGGCCCAGTTCGTCCTCGGGCAAGTTGGCGACCGACAGCGTCTTAGTCGAGAAATGTTCGACCAGATCGTTAAGCGTCGAGTCTGGTAGCAGGTTGGAATTACCCCAGTCGCCATCGCCAAATACGCCGTGGAGCGTGTCAGGATTGGCGGCCTCGATGGCGCGCATTGCCTGAAGGATGGCTGGCCCCTTATTCTTCGTGACGCCCCGGATGTCGTCCCAGTGAGCGCCGTCAGGGATGGAAAAGCGGTGATTTTCAGGCAGGTCAGCCAGCCCCTCGTCGCCATAGACCTCCATCGCGGCGCCGCGCTCTTCGTCGTAGACGTCAGAAAGACGCTTCAAGAACACGAGGGGGAAAATGAACTGCTTGTAGTCACCGGCGTCGATGAGACCACGTAGCAGGATAGCTGCACCCCAGAGGTAGTTCTCCAACTCGCGCTGTGTAATCCGTTGAGTCGTGGCCTTCATATGTTCAGCCCCCATTCAGCCAGTTCAGCTTCCAGTGCCGTCCGTGTCACGCCGGCCTCATAATGAGCCTGCTCCAGATCGGCCAGCACCTCCTCCAGGGTGACCTGCTCGCTATCGTCGGTGGCATCAACATAGAGCGGGATGTTCAAGTTGAAGTCATTCGACTCGATCTCGGCCATAGTGGCGACGTGCGCCAGGCCAGGCACCTCATCAAACCCCTGGTACGCCTTGAGTAGGATTGCGGCGTGCTCGTCCTCCAGGGTGTTCTGGTTGCGACCACGGCGAAATAGCGACTCGCCATTAACGAAGAGAACTCTATCCTTGGCTGCCTCGGGCTTGTTCTGGCGCAGGATGACGACACAGGCAGCCAATCCGGTGCCGTAGAAGAGGTTGGGCGCGAGGCCAATGACCGCCTCGACCTTGTCGGCCTTCAGGACGTGCTCGCGAATACGGCTTTCGGCACCCGCGCGAAACAGCGCCCCCTGAGGCAGGACCACAGCAACTCGTCCGGTAGCGGACGCGGCAGAGGCAATCATGTGTTGGACCCAGGCCCAGTCGGCATACCCCGTGGGAGGGACGCCGCCGAACTCGTTGCGGCCCCAGCGGTCGGACGCCCACGCCACATGGCCCCAGTTCTTCAGCGAGAAGGGCGGATTGGCGATGACGCAGTCGAATTGCGCCAGCCGGCTCTGGTCGAAGAAGGCTGGTTCACGGAGCGTGTCGCCACGGACGACATGGAAGTCTTCGACGCCGTGCAGCAGCAGGTTCATTCGGGCGATGCCGGAGGTCGCCAGCACCTTTTCCTGGCCATACAACTTGCCCCAGAGGGTTTGTGGGCGGCCGCCATTAGCTTTGACGTGCTCGATAACCTCGATAAGCATGCCGCCGGTACCGCAGGCCGGGTCATAGACCGTCTCACCTTCCTGCGGGTCAAGGATGTTCACTAAGAGACCGACGACCTCGCGCGGCGTGTAGTACTCGCCAGCCTTCTTGTTCGACTGGTCGGCGAATCGCTTAATCAGGTACTCGTACGCCTGTCCGAATACGTCCGGCGAGACCGCGACGTGGGTGAGCGCCTTCGTCGAGAAGTGCTCGATCAGGTCACTCAGTCGCGCGTCGGAGAGCTTGTCCTTGTTGGTCCACGGAGCGTTGCCGAAGATGCCATAGAGCGTGTCCGGGTTAGCCTTCTCGATGCCACGGAAGGCGGTCACCAACGCCTGACCGATATTCTCGGAGCGCTCACGCACGTCGCTCCACAGGCAACCCTCGGGAATGGCGAAGCGGTGATTCTCGGCAAACGAGGCGAACTCGTGGTCGCCACCGGACTCGGCCAGGGCGTGGCCGTACTCCTCCAGGTACACGTCGCTAATCCGCTTGAAAAACATCAGCGGGAAGATAAAGGCCTTGAAATCAGCCTGGTCGATCGCACCACGCAGCAGATCCGCCGCAGCCGCGAGGTAATTCTCTAGTTCAGAGAGCGTCAGCGGTTCAGTCGACGTAGGGATAAGCGACAGGGCGAGCGTGCGGGCTTCGACTTCAGTCACAGAGCGGAGCCCTCCCCGAAAGCGGCGGAGCGCTGAGGGCTGCAGGCAACAGACCTGAATGTCCAGGCACAGTTAGTACTGGCGGCTTGCTTGAGTCTCACTGAGCGGTTCTCCGTCGTAGATTCAGTTGAATATCATTTTCAATTTTACCATACTGCTGCCCCATATCTGCAGGTCAGCGTGCCAAACTGGCTTCAGCGTACAGCGTCGACAGTGCCGCTTGGGAGGCGAGCCAACCTACCGTAGCTGTCAGCATCGACACCTTTGGGATCGAGGCCGCGTTGTGCCGCGTTACGGCGTCGAGCCCTCAGCTGTGTTGTGTCGAATACAGTCAGTCTGGGCTGACGAGGTCCGCTCCGTCCCATTGGTGAAGTACACCTCGACCTTGACGCAGTGCTGGGCGGTACTCGCCATCTTGCCCAGGGCGTAGGGCACCGGTGCCCCACTGGATGGTTCGGGATAGCGGAAGACACTGCCGGTCTCAGGCCGGATGGTCAGCACCTGCAGCGTCCAGCCGTCGGGAATCTGGTAGATGGCTTCCATGTCTAGGCTGGGGCCGACACCCCACACGATGCGCGGCCACACCACCGGGCAGGAGTACTGGGTACGCAGCTGGATGGTCGCGACAGGCGCACCGTCAGGCCCGATCACCTCCGGCCCGGCCGGATAGGCCGGTTGGCTCAGCGGCGCATCGGCGCAGGGGTTGCCCTCCAAGCTGCGCGGGTCCTTGTCGTCGAAAGTGGCCGCGAATAGCGCGACGTTCGACTGGCCTGTCGATGGATCCTGCCGCCAATCCAGGCCATACCCCGTGACCGCACCCGCGAGGGCGCCGAGGGAGACAACGGCGCCAGCGGCAATCAGCCTGCGACCGCGCAGGAACTGGGGTCGTCCTCGCCCGGGCGGTCGTTGGAAGCCGGGGCGCTGCCCCCGGGACGGAGACGGGACAGGAGCAACAACCGGGTGACCAGCACGTCCCTCCGCGCCGGGCGTGAGGCTGTCATGGGTCGCAGCATCAGTATGGAAGCGCGCCTGCAGCGCTTCGGCCACGTCCGCCATAACTTGGCCGCGGCGGGTCTTGAATTGCTCTTCAGTGAACTCCTGGCCATGAGTAATTACGTAGGCCGTTCGTTCTTTAACCAGTTTTTCATGGAACTCCGGCGCCGCTGCCACGACCACCTGAGCAATTCGACGGTCGATCGGGCTCTTAATCGACGCAATCACGTCCTGTAGTTCCGCGACCACTCGTTCGGCCAGCTCGGCCGCATAAGCACTGTCACCGAGCCGCTCAGGATTCCCTAGAAGCGTCAGCACTTCCCGATATCGGAGTAGTCGGCCGCTACTGAGCTTCTTGCCTCGACGCCCGAAGGATTCCAACTGGGACTGGAGCGGCGTCACCAGTGCTGACCTGGCCATTCCCCATTATCACCCCAGTGGCCCCGAAGTCAGCAGACTTCGGTCGGTTCCCGGACATCAACGCGTATCTTGCCTCCCACTTTGCCGCCGACCCACCCGTTTGGCCGACCACTTCCGCCCGAAGCGTGCCGTGGACGGCGCCCGTAAAATGCCACCGCTTTTCCACGTCACCGACGCTTAGCGTCATTGCCTGCCGAACCTCTCACGCCGGCACCCGACCCACCTCTCCAGCTTTACACCGGAGACACCTCACCAAGGAGGCTCACCATGAGCAATCTCATTCCTCGCCCGGACCAACCACTTCAGACACAGCGGGTGCATGCCGGCTTCACGCGCGCGGAAGAACGTGAGCTTGCCCGCCGCCAGAACGCCGAGATTGCCCGCGGCATCGTCGGTGCGACCCGAATCCAGGCACTTGGCATGGTGGCGAACGTCGGCATGCAGTCCGCCGCCCTGCTGTATCGCCAGGCCGAGCTGCTCAGTGGGGGTGATCCGGAGCTGCACATGCAGCTGAACGCGATTGCTAGCCAGTACACCGGCAGCGTCGGTTTCGAACTGGCCCAGTTCTCCATCTCAGGCTGACGGTCGCCATGGCCGTCCTCCTCATCGCCATCTTCGTCGGGGCCGGGCTGCTCGTGGCCCTGGCGGGGATGGCCCTCATTGCGGTCACCTGGCTCTTCTACGCAGCGCTCCGCTTCTGCGTCGTCCGGCCCGCCCGACGTCATTACCGGCAGCGGCAGCAGCGTGCCGCCCTCCGCGCCGAGGTCAGCCGCATCCAGCACCAAGCGGCTGCCGCGGCCCTCCGGCTGGAGGCAGCCGCCACGCAGGCGCACGCCGACATGGCGCGCCGCGCCCGCGGTCGCTGACGAGCGCTCATTCCCCTTCAACCTGAAAGGACGGTGTGTCATGCTGCCGTCAACCCGCCCCGACCAGGAGCGCTTCGCGCTGAACTGCGTCCAGCTCGGAATCGACACCGGGGTCCTGCTCGAACTGTGGCGGCGGGAATGAGTTCCACTGACCCACGGTCGTGGATCGACCAGCTGGTCGGCGCCTGCGTCGGCCTGTTGATCGGAGCGATTGCCCTGTACTGCGCGGTCGAGGTGCTGCGCACGCTGCTACCGCTCCTGATCACGATAATCGGCGTGCTCGTGCTCGGCGGAAGTGTGGTTGCAGCAGCACGTTGGTACCGCGGGCGCTGGTAGTTCGGTGCTGAAAAATATGCAATTTCTCCTCTAAAATGCCGTTCCTGTCGCTGTTGTCAAATGCACGAAAGTGGTTGACCGTTCAACCAATTGAACGCACACTAGACACAGAATCGATCAACGAATTGAACGCGCTAAGCGGCAATTTACCAACAAAAGGAGGTGTACTCATGTCACGAACACGACGAAATGCAACCAATATAAACGCGCGCCGCGAGCGCCATATCTCCATCCGTGCCGTCCGGCGCCAGCCGCCCGATCTGCGCAAGCTGAGCCGCGCCGTCATCGCCCAGGCACTGGCCGAAGCTGAAGCCGAAGCTGCTGCCCAGGCCACGGCATCTGGCAACCACGTCCCGCCGACAGACACCCCTGCACGCGAGGTCCGCGATGACGAGTAACCAGCTGGTGTGGCAGGAAATCATCTGGCCGCCGGTCCTGGCCAACGAGACCGTCTTCGGGCTTCTGCGGCGACTCGCCGCCGACCGCGCCGCCCCGCCAATCGTGCTGGAGGCCCGCGCCGACCACCGCGGCGTGCGCTACTTGGCCGGGACGCCGGAGAACTACCGCGCCATCCTCAGCCGCCACATCGAGCAGTTGGTACCTGGCGCCCTGGTGATTGAGTGGGACGAGGCGCGGGCCACTGTCCAGACAGTCCGCCGGATTCGCCTGACTGATCGTGAGCAGGCCGTGCAGCCTGCCGACGCCGCCGCCACCACCCGCGCCGTCCTCAGCGCCCTGACGGGGGTGCAGCGCGGCGAGCAGCTCGTCATTCAAGCCATGCTTGGCCCGCGCAAGGTCCCCCAGGCCGTGCCGACCACACAGCTCGCCGCGCGCCAGACATGGACCCACAAACTGCGCTATGGCCTACTCACCGAGCGCGACGCCGACCGGCGCGCCGCAATCAAAGCCAAACGAGGCCAGCATGGCTTCGCCCTGACCTTCCGCCTGGGCGCCGCAGCGATCACCGCGGAGCGCCGACACACCCTGCTGCTCGAACTGCTTGGCGCGCTAAGTACAGCCGAGAGTCCGGGCGTGCAGGTCGCCATCACCGCCGAACATCCCCGTGGTCTCAATGCCGCCCGCGCTCCCTGGCGTTGGCCACTGCAGCTCAACATCCATGAAGTCGGCCCGCTACTCGGCTGGCCCATCAGTGACGACGACCGCGAGCTGCCTGGCCTACCACCGCGCCATCCCCGCCCCGTCCACCCCCGGACGCTCGCTGGCCCCCACGACCGGATCGTCGCCCAAGCCACCGCGCCTGGCGTTAGCGGCCAGTTGGGCTACGGCGTCACCGACGCGCTCCGGCATACCTGGGTGCTTGGTCCTAACGGCACCGGCAAGTCCACATTGCTGCTCAATCTCATCGTCAGCGATATGCAGGCCGGACGGGCCGTGGTCGTCATCGAGCCGAAAGATCTGGTCCGCGACGTACTGGCCTGTATCCCGCCCGAGCGCCGCGACGACGTGGTGGTGTTCGATCCGCTCGACGACTGTCCGGTCGGGGTCAATCCGCTGATGCGCACCGAGGGCCGCCGCCCCGAGCTCGGTGCCGACGCCGTCTTCGGTGTCTTGCATGCCCTGCACGGGGACGCCCTCGGCCCGCGCAGCGCCGACATTCTACAAAACGCCCTGGCGGTGCTAGCGCGCCGGGACGACGCTAGCCTAGTCATGCTGCCACTCCTGCTGACTCATCACGGCTTCCGGCGCGCGGCCACGGCCCACGCCCTGCGCGACGACCCGATTGCGGCCGGCCCGTTCTGGCAGTGGTTCGAGGGGCTATCCGACGAGGCCCGCAGCCAGATCGTGGCCCCGCTACAAAACAAGCTGCGCCCTCTCCTGCAGCCGGGACTACGCGCCGCGCTCGGACAGCGCCGTCCGCGCTTCAACCTGCGCCAGGTCCTCACCGAAAACAAGATCCTGCTAGTCCCGCTTCAAAAGGGCGTACTCGGCCCGGAGGCCGCACAGCTGCTGAGTGCCCTGATCCTGGCCGAACTATGGCAGGCGATCCGCGAGCGGGCCGCTGTGCCGGCGCACCAGCGGTCGCCGGTGATGGTCTACATCGATGAGGTCCAGGACTACCTGCACCTGCCGACCGACCTATCGGATGCCCTGGCCACGTCCCGCAGTCTCGGTGCGGGCTTCCATCTAGCGCACCAGTACCGCGACCAGCTGGCCCCGGCGATGCGAGCAGCCTTCGAGGCCAACGCCCGCTCGCGGATCTGCTTCCAGCTGAGTGCCGCCGACGCCAAAGCGATGTGCCTCGGGCAGTCCGTGCTCAGCCCGGAGGACTTCACGGCCCTGCCGGCCTACCACGTCTACGCCAGCCTACTTCGGGATAACGCCGCCCAGCCCTGGGCCTCGGGCATGACCCTGCCGCCACCGCCGCCAAGCAGCGACCCCGATGACATTCGCGCCCGTTCGCGAGATCACTTCGGGCAACCGCGCGCTGCCATTGAAGCCGGCTTCGCCGAGCTCCTGCATCTCGACGCGCCACCAGAGGAACCGGCCTTAGGACGACGCCGCCGGGGGGTGTCATGACGGACCGGCGATCCCCAGACGAGGGTGTACCGGCCGGCCGCCCGGTCGTGTGGTCGACAGGAGAGGTGTCCTCGCAGGTCGGGACGGAATCGGGTGCATCAGGGGTGCCGACTCGTGACGATTCGTCTCGTCTCTCCCCTTCTGCCAGCCGAATCGGGCAGCGCCGGTTGGCGGTGATTCGTGACTCCCTGTCGGACCGTGACTGGGCTGTTCTTGACACCGTGGCCGCCCACCGCTTCCTGACCACGACACAGGTCCAGGCCTTCCATTTCACCGACCACGCCAGCGACCTCACGGCGGCCCGCGTCTGTCGGCGGGTGCTGGAGCGCCTGCGCCGTGACCGCCTGCTTGGCACCCTCCAGCGCCGGGTCGGCGGAGTCCGCGCCGGGTCGGCCTCCTTTGTCTGGCACCTCAATGCGGTCGGCGACCGACTGCTCCGAGAAAAGTCCAACACCGGCCCTCGGCGGCGCAGCTTCGAACCGTCCCTGCACTTCCTGCAACACACCCTGGCCGTGGCCGACCTGCACCTCCAACTGCGGCAAACCGCCGCTGCCGGGACGATCGAGCTACTGCGAGTGACGACCGAACCGGATTGTCATCGCCGCTATCCCAACTTCGGCGGCGGCCTGAGCACCCTGAAGCCTGACCTCTACGCCGTCACGGCGGCCGGCGACTTCGAAGACAGCTGGTTTTTCGAGGTCGACCTCGGCACCGAAAGCCTGCCGCGACTACTCGCGAAATGCGCCGAGTATGAGGCCTATCGCCGCAGCGGCGTCGAACAGCAGGCGAGTGGTGTCTTCCCCCTCGTGGTCTGGCTAATCGATGAGGCGCGTCGGCGCACGGCCCTCACTGCCGCCATTGCCAAGGACCAAGGACTGCCGGACAAGTTGTTCCGGGTGCTGGGTCCCCACGACCTGCCCGGGCTTCTCGTCGGGGGCGCCGCGTGAGTGCCCTGCCCCGTAACCAGGTGCTGGTTGGCGACGCGCTCGCCCGCCTGCGCACCCTGCCGGGTGACAGCGTCGACATGGTCCTGACCAGCCCGCCGTACTTCCGGCTGCGCGACTACGGCACCCCCGGGCAACTCGGCCTCGAACCGCACGTTGATAACTGGGTGGCTGCCCTCGCGGCGGTGGCCCGTGAACTCCGGCGCGTCCTGGTGCCAACTGGCACCGTCTGGCTGAATGTCGGCGACACCTACGCCACCCACGCTCGTCAAGGGGCGCCCGCCAAGAGTCTGGCCTTGGCGCCCGAACGGCTGGTACTGGCCCTGCAGGCCGAGGGCTGGATCGTGCGCAACAAGGTCGTCTGGGCCAAGACCAACCCGATGCCCACCAGCGTCCGTGACCGGCTGTCCTGTACCTACGAGGTCATCTACGTCCTGGCCCGCGCACCGCGCTACTTCTTCGACCTCGACGCCGTCCGCGTCCCGCACCGCTCCCGCTCAGCAGGCCAGCCACCTGCTGCGACAACTCGACCGCGTGAAGCCTGGCGTGGCCCTAACGGTGACGATGCCGCGGGATTGGCCAAGATGAAGGCAGCAGGACGCGTCGGTCATCCGCTCGGCAAGAACCCCGGCGACGTCTGGCAGCTGGCCACCAGTAGTTTCCGCAGCGACCACCATGCCACCTATCCCGTGGCGCTCGCCGCCCGCGCCATCCAGGCGGGGTGCCCGGAAGCCCGCTGTGTGCGCTGCCATGCCCCGTGGCGTCGCCGGACTATTCGGGCTCTCGGCGGCACCGCCACCCGGGCGGCCTTGGGACCGGATTGCAGCTGCGAGGCTGAACGCGAGCCGGGGTTGGTCCTCGATCCGTTCATCGGTAGCGGCAGTACGGCAGTAGCCGCCGAGCAGCTCCAACGCGACTGGCTCGGCATCGAACTGAGCGGTGACTTCGCCGCCCTGGCGGAGGCCCGGATCCGCGCCAAACCCCACCGCGCGGCCGGGTAGCCGACTGCCTCGTCGGTGCCCTGCGGCTGCAGTGAGCGTCATCCCGACGTTCACCGGCCGCACCAACACCGAGGAGGTAGCCATGTCCGCTCCGGACGAACCGACCAGCAAAGGCGGCGGCGTCAAGACGCTGGCCATCCGGCTGGAACCGGAAATGCATGCCCAATTGAGCCTGATCGCCCAACTGCGCGGCAGCACCATCACCGACGAATTCCGGGCCGCCCTGGTCGCCCACATCGAGGCCGCCAAGTCCGCCCCGGAGCTCGCCAACAAGGCCGACACGGCCCTCGCCGACATCGAACGTGAAGCCGCCGTGCGCCGTGAGGCCATCGCGTCCCTGTTCGCAGCCGACGCGGTGTCCAAGGGCGCGCCGCGTAGCGGTCGAAAGGCGAGCGGCGACGGCGTCGGGTAAGTCCTGACCCTTCCACAAAGGGAGGTCAGCTCGGTGGTTCCTCTCCCACCAGGGGAACGGGCGGCGGGAGTAGCAGTTCGAGGTTCGCCTCACTGTCTGCTTCCGTCGTCCACCCATCAACTCCACACGACAGGAGTGACGATGTCCCATGAACAACCTTCAACCGACGGTGAGCACGACGCGCTTGCCCGGGATATGCAGCGTGATGGCGACCCCATTTCTATCCCGCCGATGATGGGGCGGCTGGGTATTTGACGGACGAATAGAGCGCCCTTACGAGGTACCCGCCGCACGCCTGAAATGTGGCGACCGTTAAAGGACATCCTCTCCTGACATTGCATTTGTCGTTGTGGAAATGTCGAAAATCGTTGAATGAATTGAACGGGAGAAATACAATAAGAATAGAAATTGGAGAGGAAATAATATGAACCCGAAACAAGCATTGAAACTGGCGCAGACCTTACGGACGCGGCGCGGCGAACTCGGCCTCTCGGCTAGCGAAGTTGCCCGCCGCGCCGAGGTTGCCAAGGCCACCGTGACCCGACTGGAACTGGGCGACATTCCCCAACCTCGACCCGACAACCTGCGTGCCATCGCGGAAGCGCTGGAGCTCCCGGTCGCCGACCTGTTTGCCGCCGCCGACTGGATTCCTGAGGGCGAGCTGCCCACCCTCACCCCGTACCTGCGCACGAAGTACAAAGACATGCCTGCCGACGCCGTCCGTGAGATCGAGCAGCACTTCGCCGCTGTCGCCCAGCGCCACGGCCTCACCCTCGACCACACCGCTGGCCCCTCATCCGGGCAAGACGAATAACAACGATTCACTGTGAAAGGAGACGCCATGACCCACCTCAGCACCAACCACTACGAGAACCTCAGCGTCCTGGCCTCCTTGCGCATGGTGATTCCCGCCCGCGACCGCATCACCTTCGCTGAAGCCCTGCGCGTCGCCGAGCTGCATGCCAACCGCCTGCTGGAACTCCACCGCATCAGCGACGGACCGATCCCGAGCGAGCTCATCACCGAGCTGCCGAAGCTCCAGATCGAGTACGTCGAGGCGCCAGTGTCCGGCGCCAGCTTCTGGAACGGCCACGCCTGGATCATCCAGCTCAACCGCGCCGAGAGCTACACCCGCCAACGCTTCACCCTGGCTCACGAGTACAAGCACATCATCGACCACGGCGCCGCCGACCGGCTCTACCCTGGCTCAGCCACGACGTCCGCGGCCGATCACGCCGAGCAGGCCGCCGACTACTTCGCGGGCTGCCTGCTCGTGCCGCGCCGCCTCCTCAAGCGCGCCTGGGGCAACGGCCTGCAGCGTCCGCGCGACCTCGCCCGCCACTTCCAGGTGTCCGAACAAGCCATTACCGTCCGCCTCGCGCAGACCGGCCTCGTCGAGCGCACCGCGCGCTGCCGCCCATCCCGCGTCTCATCCGCGACTGCCGCCACGATCCGCTATTACCGGGCCGCCCCGGCCCTGCAAGGAGCCTGACATGAACTCGCCGCAACGCACCGACCCGGCTGAACCTGCGGTCGCAGTGTCCTATATCCGGGTGTCGACTAGGGAACAGGCCGAGCGCGACGGCGATCCGGAAGGCTACTCGATTCCGGCGCAGCGCGAAGCCAACCGCCGGAAGGCCACGGCCATCGGGGCGGTGGTAATGGAGGAGTTTGTCGACCGCGGCGAATCGGCCCGCTCAGCCGATCGACCGGAACTCCAGAAGCTTCTTCGCTTCATCGCGGCGAACCCGGTCGACTACGTTCTGGTCCACAAGGTGGACCGCCTGGCGCGCAACCGCGTCGATGACGTTGAAATCAACCTGGCCATTCGTAAGAGTGGCGCCACGCTGGTCTCGGCCACCGAGAATATTGATGAGACGGCGTCCGGCATGCTGCTGCACGGCATCATGAGCTCGATTGCCGAGTTCTACTCGCGCAACTTGGCCACCGAGGTCCTCAAGGGCATGGAGCAAAAGGCCAAGACCGGCGGTACCCCCGGCAAAGCCCCGCTCGGCTACCGCAACGTCGCCGCGCTGAACCCCGAGGGGCGTGAGGTGCGCACCGTCGCCATTGACCCAGACCGAGCACCACTGATTACCTGGGCATTTCAGGCCTACGCGAGCGGGGATTGGACACTCCGCCGCCTCGCTGCCGCCTTGGAAGAGCGCGGCCTGACGTCACGCCCGACCACGCGGTCACCGGGCGGCCCGCTGGCGATCAACTCAGTCCACAAGATCCTGCGGGCGTCCTATTACAAGGGCGAGGTCACCTACCGCGGCGTCCAGTACCCAGGTCGACATGAGCCGCTGATCGACGAGGCCACCTGGGCGCGCGTGCAGGAAGTGCTCGACGCCCGGGCCACCGGTGAGCGCTCTCGTGAGCACCCGCACTACCTCAAGTCGAGCGTGTTCTGCGGTGGGTGCGGCAGCCGTCTGATCGTGACGATGTCCAAGAATCGCTACGGCGCGCTCTATCCCTACTTCATCTGTCTCGGGCGCCACAGCAAGGCCAACGGCTGCATGCGCAAGGCCGTGCTCATCTCAGTGGTCGAAGAGTTGGTCGAGGACGCCTACCGAACCGTCCAGCTCGATCCGGACGTACGAAGTCAGATCGAAGCTCGGCTACGGAGCGAGATCGCGGCGACGCGTGTGGGCATCGACGCCGAAGTGCGGGAGCTCAGCACCCAGAAGGAGCGGCTCCTGACCGAGCGCAGCCGGCTGCTGCAGGCCCACTACGCCGGGGCCGTGCCGCTCGACCTCCTCAAGACTGAGCAGGATCGCATCGCCCGCCAGCTTGGCGCCATCGAGGAGCGACTGTCGGCAGCCGACGTGGCGATTGACGACGTCGAAGCCAATCTGCGGCGCGCGCTGGACTACGCCACCAACTGCTACCGGGGCTACCTCGCAGCTGGCTCGCACGTGCGCCGCCTCTATAACCAGGCCTTCTTCGAGAAAATCTACGTCGAGGACGATGACGTGCGCCTCATGCTGCACGAGCCGTTCAAGACGCTCACGGCTACCGCGACAACAGGCCACGTCGGGGAGGGTGTGGCCGGGTCCATTGACTCAGGTATGCCTTCGCTGACGGAGGTGATGAGCAGAAACAACAAACCTTCGTCCTGGGACGAAGGTTTGAATGAAACAATTCTGGTGCCCCCGGCAGGATTCGAACCTGCGACCTAGAGATTAGAAGGCTCTTGCTCTATCCACCTGAGCTACGGAGGCGCGCGCAAAATCTTAACGGCTCCCGTCCGAGCACAGGCGCAGGGGTGCGTTTCAGGCGCTGTGCGGTGTCCCGGGATTGTCCTCGGTGCTTTCGGAGACCGCTTCCTCGGAGCGGCGGAACCGCTGGGACGCGTGATCGACGGCGATGCCGAGAGTGACGGCCACGCAGATTGCGACAATTGCCCCGAGCAGCGGCTGCGAATGGAAGAAGCCACCCACGAGGCGTCCCATCAGCGCGGAGTACACCGCCCAGGTGATTCCGGCGACCACGGTGAGCGGCACGAACTTCCGGCGGGGATACCCGGTTGCTCCCGCGGTCATGTTGACCGCGATCCGCCCGATGGGAACGTAACGGGCGGTTACGATGATCGCGGCACCGCGTTTGTCGAGACCCCGACGTGCCCACACGAACGCCTTCTGGGTCTTCGGCCGGCGCATCCATGCCCATCGTTCGGTGCCCAGGCGGCGACCGATCGTGTAGGCAATGTTGTCGCCCGCGATGGCCCCCAGTGCGCCGAGAACGATGATCAGAGCGAGGTACGGGCGTCCCGTCGACCCCGACAGCGACGCGAGGGTCACCAGCACGGTTTCGCTCGGTACCGGCGGAAAGAAGCCGTCGATGACGCACACCGCGAACAGAAGCGGATACACCCCCAGCGCTGCCGCCTGACCGATGATGAATTCGTTGATCACGTCCATGGGCGATGCGGTGCTCCAGTCGGGCTCGAGAAGTTACTGCTTCTACGGTAGAGGACCGTGGCAGCACGTCCGAGAATGCGGACAAATGCCGGTAATCCACCCGCAGTTGCGGTCTACGAACGAAAATTGATCCTGAAAGCCGGGTTCGGTGGCCGTATCGCAGTGGCAGCGCTACCCTTGCGCGGGCGGGGGGAATGTGACGAATGCCATGTTCGTCTCGCACGTATCAACTGATGGGGGAGTGGGAATTTTGCAAGTTCCAGGGCCTTTCGAATACGAGCGGGCTACCGGCGTCGACCACGCGATCGCGTTACTGGACAAGCTGGGGGAGGAAGCTCGCGTCGTAGCCGGCGGGCACAGCCTCCTGCCGATGATGAAGCTCCGGTTGGCGAATCCGGAATACCTGATCGACATCAACGACCTCACCGGCGAGCTCGGCCACATCACGGTCGAGCCGGAGGCGGTTCGCATCGGCGCACTCGTCCGGCACCGCGAGCTACTCGAGTCCGACGAGCTCGCGACGCTGTTTCCGATCTTCCGGGACGCCGAGACGGTCATCGCCGACCCGGTGGTGCGCAACCGCGGCACGATCGGTGGATCGCTGTGCCAAGCCGATCCCGCCGAGGATCTGTCGGCCGTCTGCGCAGTGCTCGACGCGACGTGCGTCCTACGTGGGCCCTCCGGTACCCGGGAACTCGCCTACGCGCAGTTCCACCTCGGCCCGTACGAAACCGCCGCCGCCCCCAACGAGCTTCTCGTCGAGGTGCGCATCCCCCGACGCGGAACCGGCTCGAGCGCGTACGCCAAGGTGGAACGCCGAGCCGGGGATTGGGCGGTGGCCGCGGCCGGCGCCGCGGTGTGGCTGTCGGGCGGCGTGATCGACGACGCCCGCGTCGGACTGACCGCCGTCCGCGCCGACGACGCCGCGCTCGCGGCGGTCCCGGAACTGTTGCGCGGCGCAGCGCCCTCCGAAGAGCTGTATCGCGAGGCGGGCGCGCTGGCGGCCGCGGCCTGCGACCCGGACACCGACCTCCGCGGAACCGCGGACTACAAACGTCACCTGGCGGCGGAACTGACGGTCCGCACGTTGCGCCGCGCCGTCGAGCGCGTGAACTCTGCCGAAAGGGTATGAGCTGATGGAGATTTCGATGACCGTCAACGGTGAACACGTCACCGCGGACGTTGAGCCCCGCACATTGCTCGTGCACTTTCTCAGAGATCACCTCGCGCTGACCGGTACGCACTGGGGCTGCGACACCAGCAACTGCGGCGCATGCGTCGTCGCCGTGGACGGCGAACCTGTCAAGTCCTGCACGATGCTCGCTGCCATGGCGGGCGGACACGACGTCCGCACGGTGGAGGGCCTCGAGAAGGACGGTGTTCTCGATCCCGTGCAGGAAGGATTCATGCGCTGCCACGGACTGCAGTGCGGATTCTGCACACCCGGGATGATGATCACCGCGCGCGCCCTGCTCGACAACAACCCCGACCCCGACGATCACACGATCCGCGAAGCGATCTCCGGGCAGATCTGTCGCTGCACCGGCTACACCAGCATCGTGCGCTCGGTTCGCTGGGCCGCCGAACACGCCTCGAGCACCCCCACCGAAGACACCGCAGAGGTGACGTCATGACCGCCGTCGAACCCGACACCAGCCACGAAGAACAGGTCGACCACACCGGCGGGGAGGACAACGACCGCAAGCCGTGCGGTCACGGCCGGATGCTCCGCAAGGAGGATCCCCGCTTCATCCGGGGCCGGGGCAACTATGTCGACGACATCCAACTCAACGGCATGCTGCACCTGGCGGTCCTGCGCTCCCCGGTCGCGCATGCCCGGATCGTGAACATCGATACCTCCGCGGCCCTGGCCCATCCCAAGGTCAAGGCCGTGATCACCGGCGCCGACCTCGCCGAAAAGGGCCTGGCGTGGATGCCGACCCTGTCCAACGACGTGCAGGCGGTCCTGGCCACCGACAAGGTCCGGTTCCACGGGCAGGAGGTCGCGTTCGTCGTCGCCGAGGACCGCTACTCCGCGCGCGACGCACTCGAACTCGTCGATGTCGACTACGACATCCTCGATCCGGTCGTCGACGTCCGCACTGCGCTGGCGGCCGACGCTCCCGTCATCCGCACCGACCTCGACGGCAAGACCGACAACCATTGCTTCGACTGGGAAACCGGCGACGCCGCCGCTACCGACGCCGTGTTCGCCAAGGCGGACGTGATCACCCGGCAGGAGATCGTCTACCCGCGGGTGCACCCGGCACCGATGGAAACGTGCGGCGCCGTCGCCGACTACGACCGGATCTCGGGGAAGCTGACCCTGTGGTCGACCAGTCAGGCACCGCATGCGCATCGCACGCTCTACGCGCTCGTCGCGGGGTTGCCCGAACACAAGATCCGCGTGATCTCGCCCGACATCGGTGGTGGTTTCGGCAACAAGGTTCCGATCTATCCCGGTTACGTCGGAGCGATCGTCGCGTCGCTGGTCACGGGCCGGCCCGTCAAGTGGATGGAAGATCGCAGCGAGAACCTGATGAGCACAGGTTTCGCGCGCGACTACATCATGGTCGGGGAGATCGCGTCGACGAAGGAAGGAAAAATCCTCGCGATCCGGACGCAGGTCCTCGCCGACCACGGCGCCTTCAACGGCACCGCAGCCCCCGTGAAGTACCCGGCGGGATTCTTCGGCGTGTTCACCGGCAGCTACGACATCGAGGCCGCCTACTGCCACATGACCGCCGTCTACACCAACAAGGCCCCGGGCGGCGTCGCCTACGCATGCTCGTTCCGCATCACCGAGGCCGTGTACCTCGTCGAGCGGCTCGTCGACTGCCTCGCCCACGACCTCGACATGGACCCGGCCGAACTACGGCTGAAGAATCTGCTGCGACCCGACCAGTTCCCGTACACCAGCAAGACCGGCTGGAAATACGACTCCGGCGACTACGAAACCACCCTGCGCAAGGCCATGGAGCTCGTCGGCTACGACGAGTTGCGTCGCGAACAGGCCGAACGCCGCGCACGCGGCGAGCTCATGGGTATCGGCATGTCGTTCTTCACCGAAGCGGTCGGGGCGGGTCCGCGCAAGGACATGGACATCCTCGGCCTCGGCATGGCCGACGGGTGCGAACTGCGGATCCATCCCACCGGCAAGGCCGTCGTGCGGTTGTCGGTGCAGTCGCAGGGCCAGGGCCACGAAACGACCTTCGCGCAGATCGGCGCACCGACAACACCCCGTTCGGGCTCGGCACCTACGGAAGCCGCTCGACCCCCGTGTCGGGCGCGGCCGCCGCGCTCGTCGCACGGAAGGTCCGCGACAAGGCAAAGATCATCGCCGCCGGCATGCTCGAGGTCTCGGTCGCCGACCTCGAATGGGACAAGGGACGTTTCCACGTCACGGGCGACCCCTCCGCGGCGGTGACGATCCAGGACATCGCGATGCGCGCCCACGGTGCGGGCGACCTGCCGGAAGGACTCGAAGGCGGTCTCGAAGCCCAGATCTGCTACAACCCCGAAAACCTCACCTACCCGTACGGGGCGTACTTCTGCGTCGTCGATATCGACCCGGGCACAGCCGAAGTCAAGGTCAGGCGCTTCCTTGCGGTCGACGACTGCGGCACCCGCATCAACCCGATGATCATCGAGGGGCAGGTGCACGGCGGGATCGTCGACGGCATCGGCATGGCGCTGATGGAGATGATCGCCTTCGACGAGAGCGGCACGTGCCTCGGCGGGTCGTTCATGGACTACCTCCTGCCCACGGCGCTCGAGGTGCCGACGCTCGAGACCGGCTTCACCGTCACCCCGTCACCGCATCACCCGATCGGCGCCAAGGGCATCGGCGAATCCGCGACCGTCGGGTCACCACCCGCCGTGGTCAATGCCGTGATCGACGCGTTGAAGCCGTTCGGTGTCCGGCACGCCGACATGCCGTTGACCCCGTCGCGGGTGTGGGAGGCGATGCAGGGACGGGCGACACCCCCGATTTGAATGTTGCTGCTCCGAGGTCGCCGGCGAACGAGAGGGAGAAAATGGATCTGACCGTGCGCGCGGCGCAGTTGCTCGACGAGCGCCGCCCGTTCGTGCGTGCGACGGTGGTGCGCGCCCAGCCACCGTCGTCGGCGCGGTCGGGCGACCGCGCGCTGGTGCTCGGCGACGGCACGATCGAAGGGTTCGTCGGGGGTCAGTGCACCCAGAATTCGGTGCGTGAAGCCGCGCAGCAGGCGCTCGACCACGGCGAGAGCGTGCTGCTGCGTGTGCTGCCCGCAGAATCCGAGCACTTTCCGGACGCACCGGGTGCCACGATCGCCGTCAATC